>NZ_JBHVKW010000059.1:0-52353 GCF_042797905.1 Amycolatopsis sp. NPDC057786 | reverse complement strand
CGAAAGCCACTTTCGGGACATCAGACGTCGCGAAAGTGGCTTTCGCGACACGCACTGAGTGACCGGAACCGGTCAAGAGCCAGTGCTGGATTTCGCTGGAGCGAACGAGAACTGCGCCGGGTTCTGCGGCACCCAGAACGCCATCACGGCGGTGAGAAACGTGGTACCGATGAGAAAACCGAACGCGGCGGTGTAGGAGAAAGTGTCGGCTAGCCAGCCCATCGCGACCGGCGCGACCGCGCCGGCCACCTGGCCGCCGAAGTTCATCACTCCCATGCCGATCCCGGTGACCGCAGTGGGCAGTACGCGCAGCGGCAGGCCGAAGACCGCCATCGTCGCCATGCCGAACACCGCGAGGGCGAGCGTCTCGTAGAGCGTGAACTCCGCGGTGCTGTCCGCGTTCACCATCAACGTCAGCAGCACCACGGTCACGAGCGCGATCGAGCCGAGGTACCAGCGGCCGTGGTCGTGGAAGTACCGGTCGAACAGCCAGCCGCCGAGGATGGTCGTCCCGATGCTGACCAGCATCGGGATCGCGGCCAGGATCCCGGTCTGGCTCAACGACAGACCCCTCGACTCCAGCAGATAGCTGGGCACCCAGGTGATCATCCCGTAGTTGAGCATGTTGGTGACGCAGAACAGCAGGGTGAACTTCCAGATCACCGGCGACTTCAAGACCTGTTTCCGGGACACCTCGGGGTTTTTGACCTCGTCGCGCGGGAGGCTGCTCAGCCTTTCGGGCAGTGCCTTGGGCAGGATCGTCCACACGGCCACGCCGATGAGCGCGCCGACCCCGGCCATCCAGAAGAACGTGTGCCGCCAGCCGACCGCCATCAGCAGCGGGCCGACGATCAGCGGCGCCAGGCCTGCGCCGATTCCGCCCGCGGAAAGCATCACGCCGGTCACCGTCGCGCGATTGCCGGGGGTGGTTCGTTCGGCGATCGCCTTGAACGACGCCGCCGGGAAAAGTCCTTGGCATACACCGAAAAGGCCACGGACGACGAGCAGCATGCCGAAGGTGCCCGCCATCCCGGTCATCGCGGTGAACGCCGACCAGAGCAGCAGCGTGACCAGCATCGGCCCGCGCGAGCCGTACCGGTCGGCGAGGAAACCCGCCGGGATCTGGCAGACCATGTACACCAGCGCGAACACGGTGACGAGCCAGCCTTGTTCGGTCTTGCTGAGCTCGAATTCGGCGCCGATCATCGGCAGCGCCATCCCGATCGAGAACCGGTCGATGTAGTCGACCGCCCACGCGCACACCATCACCACCATCGTGATGAGCGCCGTCCGGTTGATCCGCCGTGCTGTCCAGGTGTCCTCATTGACCACTGCCGTCATGGCGCCTCCGCGGGATCTTCGGGAGAGAAAGGGAGAACGGCGCGAGCGTGGCGCCGATCACTCATTCTGAAACGCGGTCGCCGGGCGGAGTTCGTGCGATCACACGAACATCGGTCGTCCTTTCGGGACGGGAGACCAAGGTCAGTCTTCGGTGCCCGGCGGCCCGGTCCGCGCGTCACGGGGCAGCAGCCGCAATTGCAACATCGCGGCGAACCTCTCCCCCGCGTCGTCGAGGTCGATCTCGCCGACTTCGGCGAGGCGCCGCAGCCGGTAGCGGAAGGTGTTCGGATGGACATAGGCCGACGCGGACGCGGCTCCGATGTCGCCGAACGCGTCGAGCCAGCACCGAAGGGTGTGCACCAGTTGCGACTGGTGCTGGGCGTCGTAGGCGAGCAACCGCGCGACCGGTCCCGTCGCGACGTCTCCTCTGGCCGCGGCGAGGTCGGCCAGCTCCAGCATGAGCGCGTCGACGTGGACGTCTTCGGCGGTCGCGACGCGTTTGGCGCCGCCATTGGTGAGCAGCACGCGCAACGCCCGGTCCGCACCGTCGCGGGAGGCGTGGAGACCGGACGCGTCGAGCGCGAGCGGTCCGATGCCGATCGCGGCCGCCGCCCGGCGTCCCGTGCGCTCCAGGAAGGTCGACGCGACCCGCACCGAGCGTTCCTGGCAGTCGGTCTGACCGCCGGGCATCGGGAGAATCCCGTACGCGACGTCGCCGACCAGCGCGACGGCTGACCGGGGCTGGACGGCGCTCAGGTGCATGGCCAGCGCGTCCGCGACCCGCTGGCGGTCCGCGACCAGCCGGAGATCGTCCTCGGGATCGGGTGCGCCGAACAGTCCCATGGCGAGCACGATCGACGGCTGGCCGAGCAGCCCGAGCCGGGCGATGGCCTCCGGCGCGCCGGACCCTCCTTCGAGTGCCGTGCTCACCAGATCCGCGCGCAGCCGCCGCTCGACGTCGGCACCCGCGCGCAACCGGAGCAGATGCAACGCGACGAGTTTGGCGGCGTCGATCAGCGCCTGGGTCCGCTCGTCGCTGAGCGGTTCCCGCACCGCGGCCCAGATCGATCCGAGCACCTCGTCGCCGGCGCGGACGGCGAGCGCCACGCGGGGCAGCGCGATGGCGCTGTCGTCGTACCGCTGCGGATCGACGTACACGGGTGCCTGGTCCCGGTACAGCTTCTCGAAGACGCCGTCCTTTTCGAGACCGCGGGCGAACCGCTCCGGCACCTGTCTGCCGAGGATCGTTTCCACCCGTGACGGATCCGCTTCGTCCTGGCGCCCGGAGAACGCGAGGATCCGGTTGTTGCGATCCTCGATGGTCACCGGCGCGTCGATGAGCGCGGCGATCGCGTTGGCCAGCGCGAACAGATCACCCGAAGGCATTCCACCGAGGGTCTGCGGTGAGACCTCGCCGACGTCCTCTTCGGCGAGCAACGTCCTGAGCATGGCGGCGAGCTGCGCCCAGGACGCGCCTCGCGCGAGCCCCAGCAGGGCGACCCCGGACGACTCCGCGGCCCGCCGGAGTTCCGGCGCCGGGGTGACGGGAGAGCGGACGACGAGCGCCGCCGCGCCTCTCGCACCCACGTCGTGCAGGAGGCGAACGACCTCGTCCTGGTCCCGCACCCCGACGCCGAGCACGACGGCACCGCCAGGGATGTCGGATTCGTCGTGCGGATCGTGGATGACCACCCCGCCGAGTTGCTTGCGGGTGGTCCGGCCGACCGCGACCGGCTCCAGGAGCACGTCCCCGAGGTCTTCGAGGACGCGTCCCAAGCTCGTATGCGGCTTGCTGGGCACGGGTGTCAGCACCCCCCGAAGTTAGCCCCGGCGTCGCCGAACCGACCGGTTCGATCCGACCAAATCTAACCCCGGAATTCGTAGAACGCTACGAACCGATCCACGCTTTCTCCGTGGTGACCTCGTCCAGCAGGCCGGGAATCGGAGTCACGCCGAGCCCGGGCCCGGTCGGCACCGGCAGATGCCCGGCGTCGAGCACGAACGGCTCGGTGATGTCGGTGCGGTAGAACCGGCCGGACGCCGAGGTGTCACCCGGCAGCGTGAAACCGGGCAGCGAGGCCAGCGCGACGTTCGCCGCCCGGCCGAGCCCGGTCTCGATCATCCCGCCGCACCACACCGCGACCCCGTGCGCCGCGCAGACGTCGTGCACCCGGCGGGCTTCGAGGTACCCGCCGACCCGGCCCGGTTTGATGTTGACGATCTGGCAGGCACCGAGTTTGATCGCGTCCGCGGCGGCCTTGGCCGAGACGATCGACTCGTCGAGGCAGATCGGCGTCCGGATCCGCTTGGCCAGTTCGGCGTGGCCGAGTACGTCCTCTTCTTCGAGCGGCTGCTCGATCAGCAGCAGGTCGAACGGGTCCAGCCGGGCCAGCAAGGGGGCGTCGCCCAGCGTGTACGCGGTGTTCGCGTCGACCTGCAGCAGCACGTCGTCACCGAAACGCTCGCGCACCTGCCGGACCGGTTCGACGTCCCAGCCGGGCTCGATCTTCAGCTTGATCCGGACGTAACCCTCGTCGAGGTAGCCGCCGACGACGTCGAGCAGGCGCGGGATCGAATCCATGATGCCGACCGAGACCCCGCAGGCCACGGAGTCGCGAGTGGACCCCAGCTCGGCCGCGAAGGACCGGTCGTGCGCACGTAGTTCGGCGTCGAGGACCGCCATCTCCAACGCGCCCTTCGCCATCCGGTGACCTTTGAACTTCGCCAGCAACGGTGTCACCTTGTGCGCGGTCACGTCCTCGGCCGCCAGCAGGGTGGGGATCAGATGGTTCCGTAGGACGTGCTCGGCGGCGTCGTTGTACTCCGACGAGTAGAGCGGCGCCTCCATCGCCACACATTCGCCCCAGCCCTCGCCCGCCGGGGTCACCGCGCGGACCAGCAGCAGTTCCCGTTCGGACTGCGTTCCGAACGACGTCCGGAACGGGGCCACGAGCGGCATCCGGACCCGGCGCAGTTCCACACCGCTGAGTTTCACGACTGCTCCTTCGAGATCACGTACCAGCCGGCACGATCGAAACCGGCGACGTGGGCGTTGTCCGCCATCAGTCCGCCGAGGACTTCGCGCAGCGCGACGCGCCACGCGTCGCCGCGTCCGGGATCGGTGCGGCGCAAGCGTTCGATGTCGGGCGGGACCGCGACGAGCACGGTAGGCGTGTCCGCGGATCCGATGCTCGGACCACCGTCGGGGCCGACCGAGAGCGCCCTCGCCGCGCCCAGCGCTTCCGCGTCGATGAGGACCGGTTCGCCGAAGGCCGCCGCGCGAACCTCCGGGCTCCGGAGATCCCAGCCGACCATCAGCCGGTCGGTGTCACCCGAACCGTTGATGTCGTCCTCCATCGGACCGTAGAAGTCGGGCAGGTAACCGATCGGGCGCGCGCCGAGTTTGCCGAGGTTGAAGTAGGCGTTGCGCCGCACCAGTGGGTCGAACGTCCAGGTGATCACCGAGACGTCCTGGTGCAGCGCCCATCCGCGCTGGTGCAGTTTGAGCGCGTGCCCGATCCCGCGGCCCGCGCCCGCCTTGGCGACACCGGCGATATGGCTGTGCAGACTCGCCTTTCCCGGGCTCCCGAAGAAACCGAAACAAGCGCCCAGCAGTTCACCGTTCCCGAAAGCGCCCGCGACGTAGTTCCCTGCCGTGGACATCGCGCGGAGCAGTTCCGTGCTCACCGGCCTGCCGCCTGGCCCGGACCGCCAGATCGACTCGAACAGGCCGACCACGGCGGCCAGATCGGTGATTTCGGTCAGTTCGCGGATTTCGACGCCCGAAGCCGCGGCCGCGGCCCGCGCGGCGGCGACAGCCTCGTCGCGTACCGCCGCCGACGCCGGGCTTTCCGCGTTCGCAGCAAGATTTGTCACGGGGCAATCCTTTCCCGGCACCTCGGCCGAGTCACCGTCGTGCCGTACCAGATTCGCCCGCGGGATTCGTCGCACCGGACGGACCCCGCTTCGCGAGGACGTTTTCCACGAGCGCGGCCAGCAAGGCGGTACGGCGCGGCAGTTCCGCGACGATGACGTGTTCGTGATCCGCGTGCGCCCCGCCACCGACGGCGCCGAGGCCGTCCAGCGTCGGAACGCCCATCCCGGCGGTGTAGTTGCCGTCCGAGGCACCGCCGACCGACGCGGACGTCAGCTCTCCGAGCCCGAGTTCCTCCGCCAGTTCGCCTGCCAAGGCGAACAGTCCCGCCGACGAACCTTCTTCCAGTGGCGGCCGGTTGATCCCGCCGGTCACGCGGACCTCGGCGCCTTCCACTACCGGCCGGAGTCCCCGGATGGCCCGGTCGACACGGAGTTGTTCGGCCTCGTTCCAGACACGGACGTCGACGGCGACCCGCGCGGCGGCCGGAACGGTGTTGACCGTCGTGCCTGCCGAAACGACCGTGGGTGTCACGCTGGTCCCGGCACCGGGATCGGCGAGCGCGGCCACGGCGAGGATCTGGTGGGAGATCTCGACCCCCGCGTTGACACCCTTCTCCGGTTCGAGCCCGGCGTGCGCGGCGCGGCCGGTCACCTCCACCCGGTAGTGGGAAACGCCTTTGCGGCGGCACTTCAGCGCGCCGCCGTCGGCCGAAGCCTCCAGCACGAACGCGGCGTCGCATCCCGCCGAAGTCTCCTCGATCAGCGCACGGGAGGACGGCGAGCCGATCTCCTCGTCGCCGGTGACCAAAATGGACAGTCCGTCGCGATCGGGAACGGCAGCGGCGGCGTGCATCGCCATCACGACCCCCGCCTTCATGTCGAAGCAACCGGGTCCGCGCAACACTCCGTCCCGCACGGAGAACGGATGGGTCTCCAGTGAACCGTGCGGCCATACCGTGTCGTGGTGACCGAGCAGCAGGACACGAGGCGGTCCGGCGCCGAAGCTCCAGCGGAGGTGGGTGACGCCGTCGACGACGATCTTCTCGGGGTCCATGCCGAGCAGTCTCCGGCCGACCCCGGCCACCACTTCGGCGCTGCGGGCCACCGCTTCGTGATCCGACGACGGCGACTCGCAGCGTACGAGCGTCTCGATGTCCGCGAGCAGGTCGCTCATCGCGGCTCACCCCGCAGCGGCTTGCCGGGGAACGCGTCCGTGCGCAGATTCCCGTCGGTGACGACCGGGACACCCGAGACGAACAGGTGCCGGACGCCGACGGAGGGCCGCGTCGAGTCGAAATAGGTCGCCGCGTCGGTGATCGCGTGCGGGTCGATCACGACGATGTCCGCGTCGGCACCGACGTTGAGCCGCCCCTTCGCCAGGGCCCCGGGAGCGACCTCGTCGAGCACCCTGGCCGGCAGATAGGAGCAGCGCCGGAACGCCTCCAGCCAGGTCCAGGCCTTGCTCTCGCGCACCATCAGGCGCAACGTCTTGGCGTAGGTGCCGGCCGTGCGCGGATGGGTCGCGCCGCCGGGCGGCAGCGGCCATTCGGTGCTCTCGCTGGTGCCGTTCTTCCAGTACACGGGCAGCGCGTCGCTGGCGACGATGGCGTCCGGGAACGCGAGCGCCTGGCGCAGCAGTCCGAGGTCGTGCGGGCTGCTTTCGTCGAGGAACTCCAGGATGCACGGCGCGCCGGGATCCTCGGCGCGCACCTGGAGCAGGCGGCCTTCGTCGGCGATGCGCTCCCCCGACTCCAGCATGATCACGCTGGACGGGGACAGTCCCTTCATCTTCAAGCGCTCGGGCGAAAGGAAGGCGGCGCCGATCCCCGTGCTGCCCGCACCGTACGGATAGGCCTCGACGGTCACCCGCGACCCCGCCGCCCGGCCGGCTTCGAGCGCCGTTAGCACCCGCTCGATCTGGTGGCCGGACGTGCTGTTCACGTGACAGTGGTGCATCGCGGCGCCGGTCTCGGCCGCGACGATCGCGATCTCGGCCGAACCGTCGATCGGCGTCTCCGGGTTCACCTCGACCAATTCACGGACATGGGTGTACGTCGGCGCCCCGGCCTCCTTGGCCAGCCGGGCCAGCGCGAGGAACTCGCCGGGGTCGGTGTCGGGCGCGTAACCGAGCAACACGCCGACGCCGAGCGCGCCCGCGGCCAGCTCACCGTCCATAAGGGACAGCCACGCCGCGAGTTCCTTCGGTGAGGAAGTCCGTTGCCAGGCCGGGTTTCCGAGCACCGCCAGCCCGCTGTCGATATTCGCGTCCGGCTCGATCCCGGCGAGCACCTGCGCCCGCGCCGCACCCCAGGAGGCGGAAAATCCGTAGTGCAGCGGACGTCCCGCGGCGGCAGCCTCGGCGTAGGCCCGCTCGATCGGCATCAACCCGGCCTCGAGGTCGAGCGCGGTCGTCACACCGTCCATCGCCTGCAGCCGCTGGCCCGCGATGGTGTGCACGTGGCTGTGCAGGTCGATGAAGCCCGGCCCGACGACGAGCCCGGAGACGTCGATCTCCACATCGCCCGGCTCCGCGGTCAAACCCGCCCCGACGGCGGTGACCACCCCGTCGGATACCAGCACGTCGGCCGTGTCGTCGAACCCCGTCGCCGGATCGATGACACGACCGCCACGCAAGAGTGTCCGCATGCTTCTCCTCCTAGGATCGCCTCGTTCATGGCGACCCTAGGAGGTTTCGGCGGGCGTCCGTTCGTACCGCGCGACGAATCCGGACCCCTCGGTCCATCCGCCCGCACGAACCGCTGGCGGTTCCCAGCCGGTCAGCGGCCGCGGTGCTCGGCGATGATCTCCGCGTACCGGTGCCCACTCGCCTTGACCGTGCGGACCTGTGTGTCGTAGTCGACCCGCACGAGCCCGAACCGCTTGCTCAGCCCGCTGTCCCATTCGAAGTTGTCGAGCAACGACCAGGCGAAGTAGCCCTTCACCGGAGCGCCCGCTTCGGCGGCGCCCGCCACCGCGCCCAGATGTTCTTCCAGGTAGGCGATACGGTCGGCGTCGTGGACCGATCCGTCCTCGGCGACCTTGTCGTCGAAGGCCGCCCCGCTCTCGGTGACGTAGACGGCGCGAGCGCCGTACTCGTCGGCGAGCCGGTGGATCAGGTCCGCCAGCCCCTGCCCGTGGATCTCCCAGCCCATCGCGGTGGTGGCCGCGCCCTCGACCGGCACCTGACGGGCGC
Organism: Amycolatopsis sp. NPDC057786; assembly: GCF_042797905.1. Taxonomy (NCBI): domain Bacteria; kingdom Bacillati; phylum Actinomycetota; class Actinomycetes; order Pseudonocardiales; family Pseudonocardiaceae; genus Amycolatopsis; species Amycolatopsis sp. NPDC057786. The sequence goes on along the minus strand of NZ_JBHVKW010000059.1, from coordinate 43,943 downwards.
GCGGGGCGGGACCGTCCGGATCGTCCTCGACGATCTGCCGGAAGTAGTAGTTCAACCCGTGGTAGCCGACCGGGGCCGAGATCACCTCCAGATCGTCCCCGGCCACGGGTGGTTCGACGCCGTAGACCTCGATCATGTCCGCGGGGTAGCCGCGGCCGTTCGACGGGTCGAGCCACCAGCGGTTGACATGCCCGTCCATGCGCGCCGCCGCTTCGACGTCCGCGGCGGAGTCCGACGCCGGCTCGATCCCGCTGAGATTGACCACCAGGCCGATGTTCGCGGGCTGGGCGGCGTTCGCGGTGATCGCCCGCACCCCGAGACCGTGCGCGAGCAGGAGATGGTGCGAGGCGTGAATCGCCTGCTTGAGATCCTTGATCCCGGGCGCGAAACGCCCTTCGAGGTAGCCGAGCCAGGCCGAACACAGTGGTTCGTTGACGGTGTTCCAGTCCTTCACCCGGTCACCCAGCCGAGCCGCCACAACGGCGGCGTAGTCCGCGTACGCATACGCCGTGTCACGCTCGGGCCAGCCGCCCTCCAGCGCGGAAGGCAAGTCCCAGTGGAACAGCGTGGCGAACGGCCGGATCCCGGCTTCGAGCAGCGCGTCGACCAGCCGGTCGTAGAAGTCGAGACCGGCCGGGTTGACCGCGCCGCGACCGGTCGGGATCACCCGCGGCCAGGCGACGGAGAAACGATAGGCGTCGAGGCCCAGCTTCTTCATGATGGCGAGATCCTCCGGCCAGCGCCGGTAGTGATCACACGCGACGTCGGCGGTGTCGCCGTTCAGGACGGCACCCGGGACCCGGACGAAATCGTCCCAGATGGACGGGAGGCGGCCGTCGGCGTCGACGGCGCCTTCGACCTGGTACGCGGCGGTGGCCGCACCCCACAGGAAATCGGCGGGCAGGCGCAGAGTCAAGGCGGACCTCTCTGTACGGAGCGACGGGCAGGTCATTTCACGGCACCGGCGGTGAGCCCGGCGACGAGATAACGCTGGAGCAGCAGGAATCCGGCGACCACCGGGACGGAAACGATCAGGGACGCGGCCATGACCTGGTTCCAGTACACCTGGACCTGGGTCGAATACTCCTGGAGGCCGACCGCGAGGGTCCGCGTGCCCGAATCGGTCATCACCGACGCGAACAGGACCTCGCCCCAGGCCGTCATGAACGAGTAGATCCCCACCGCGACGATGCCCGGCATCGCCGCGGGGATGACCACGCGGACCAGCGCGCCGAGCGGCCCGGTGCCGTCGACCATCGCGGCCTCGTCGAGTTCCTTCGGGATCGAGTCGATGTAGCCGGCGAGCATCCAGATCGCGAACGGCAGCGAGAAGGTCAGGTAGGTGATGATCAGCCCGAGGCGCGAGCCGTACAGGACGATGCCGGTGGTGTTGCCGATGTTGACGAAGATGAGGAACAGCGGCAGCAGGAACAGGATGCCGGGGAACATCTGCGTGGACAGCACGGTCATCTTGAAGAAGTTCTTGCCACGGAAGCGGAACCGGCTCAGGGCGTACGCCGCGAAGATCGCGATCACCACCGAGAGGATCGCCGCCGAGCCGGAGATGACCAGACTGTTCACGAAGTACTCGGCGAGCGGGATGGTCTCCCAGATGTCGAAGAACGGCTGGATGGTCAGCGTCGTCGGCACCCATTCCCAGACGCCCTGCACGTCCCCGAGCGGCTTCAGCGACGACGAGACCATCACGTACAGCGGCACCAACGTGAACAAGGTGAGGAAGCCCAGGACGAATCGGCGGGCCCACGGGACCCAGCGAGGCTCAGACAATGGCGTTCCTCCTCCGCGCGGTCAGTCCCAAGTAGACGGTGCTGACGACGAGCAGGAAAAGCAGCAACAGCACCGACATCGCCGAGCCGAGGCCGAAGTTCCAGGTCACGAAGGAGCTCTGGTAGATGTGGATCGAGATCAGCGACGCCTCCTTCGGCGCGGACGCTCCGAAAAGGACATACGGCGTGTTGAAATCGTTGAAGGTCCACAGGAACAGCACCAGCAGGAGTACCTGATTGACCGGGCGCAGCATCGGCTGGGTGATGGCCTGGAACTGCCGCCACCAGCCCGCGCCGTCGATGGCCGCGGCTTCGTACAGTTCTCCGGGAATGTTCTGCAGCCCGGCCATCACGATCAGGAACGCGAACGGCCAGTTCCGCCAGACCGAGACCACCACCAGCGACCAGAAGCTGTTGTCCCCGATGAGCCAGAAGGAGTCGGTGCCCAGCAGGTCGTTCACCAGGCCGGTGTCCTTCTGGAACATGAACGACCAGGTGATCACGGCGGCGTACATCGGCAGCGCGTACGGCACCAGGAACAGGGTCCGGAGCAGGCCGCGGCCCCGGAAGTTCTTCTGCATCAGCACGGCGGCCGAAGTGCCGAAGAGCCAGCAGAACCCCACCGAGAGAACGGTGTAGAGGACAGTGATCCAGAACGAACCGAGCAGCGACTTCCCCGCCGCGGAGTCGAAGTCCAGGACGAACTTGTAGTTGTCCAGTCCCGCCGCCGGGGCGGACGAGAAGTCCCGGATGGAGAACTGCGTCAGCTTGAAGAAGCTCATCACGAGCCCGGCGATCATCGGGATGACGTGGACGAGCAGTTCGAGCAGGATCGCGGGGAGCAGGAGCAGATACGGCAGCGCGATGCCGCGCCGTTCGCGCCGGACACGCCGCGCCCCGGCCGGCTTCAGGGCCGGGGCGTCGTCGAGAGCGGTCGGCATCAACTACCGGCCGCGATCTGCTGGTCCGCCTGGTCCAACTGGTCCCGGATCTTGGCTCCGTCGACCGGCTTGCCCGCGGCGACGTCGGCGAACATCGCCTTCATCGCGGTGCCGATCAGGGTCTCGAACTGCGACTCCTGCGGCACCTGCGGCATCGGCTCGGCCGAATTCGCGAGCACGTTCTGGAAGACCTTGACGTCCTCGGTCTGGAACGCCGCGTCGCTGTAGGCGTCCTCGACGGTCGGCAGAGAACCGTAGGTCTTGTTGAGCAGCGCCTGCTCCGGCGCCGAGACCATGAACTTCACGAAGTCCAGCGCGGCGTCGGGGTTCTTGGTGTTCTTGAAGACCGCCATGTTGATGCCCGCGACGAAACTGGTCACCTTGCGGCCGTTCGGCGGGGCGGAGGCGGGCAGCGGGATCGGCGCGACACCGAGGTTCGCCATGTCCATTCCGATGTTCTTGAACGACCCCGCGGAGGCCTGGTTCATGAACATCGCGGCCTTGCCGTCCGACAGATCCTTGAGGGATTTGGCGGTGTCCGCGTATTCGGCGTTGGCCGGGTTGACGATCTTGTCCTTCTGCATCAGGTCGACGAACTGTTGCACGGCCGCGACCGACGGATCCGAAGCCAGCTGCGGTTTGCCCTCGGGAGTGAAGAACCGCGCACCGTGCTGGGCGCCGAGGATCGCCGCGTGGTGGCTGTTCTCGGTGACCTGACCCGCCTGGAGCGAGAGCCCCCACTGGCCCTTGTCGGGTTTGGTGAGCTTCTTGCCATCCTCGACGAGTTGCTCCCAGGTGGCGGGCGGCTTGGTGATCCCTGCCTCCGCGAAGAGTTTCTTGTTGTAGTACAGGCCGTACGCCTGGCCGTAGAGAGGTACGCCGACCGGCGGCTGCCCGCTCGCCCCGGTGGCCGCCAGCGACGGTCCGAGGAAACGCGACTTGCCACCGACCTTCTCCAGCGCGGCGTCGTCGAACGGCAGGAACGCCCCCGTCGCCTGCAACGAGGCCGACCAGGTGTTGCCGATGTTGAGCACGTCCGGCCCCTTGCCGGAGGTGGTGGCCGCGAGGATCCGGTTGAGCAGATCCGTCCACGGGACGACCTCGAGCTTGACCTTGATCCCGGAGGCCCTCTCGAACTTGTCGAGTTCGGGTTGCAGGACGGCCTTGTCGTTGTCGAGACTGGTGCCCTGGTTGGACGCCCAGTACACGAGCTCCTTGGGAGCACTGGACGACGTGTCGCCGCCGCCGCACGCCGTCGTGGCGGCGGCCGCCAGCGCCAGGACGAGCGCGGGAGCGATCTTTCCGATTCGCATCGATGGTCCTCGGGGTGAGTGGCCAAGCCGCGCCCGGAGCCTGTGACCCGGGACACGTCTTATTTCAGGGCTTGAGTTAAGCCTTGGCCAACCTTGCCGTCAAGACCTTGAACGCCAATTCGTCCGGCTCGTTCACTTCCTGGTCAGCACGGCGAAGGCTTCGCCGCGGTGGACGGCGAACAGTTCGAGCGCCTTCTCGCCGTCACGGGCACGAAGAGCGGCCGCCAGCCGACGATGCTCGGCCGGGATGCTCGCGAGATAGCCGTCGGAACTCACACCGATCCGGGTCAGCAGGAACAGGTGCACCTGCGACCGGATCGCCTGCCACGCCTCGACGAGCCTCCGATGACCGGACGCCGCGTACACCGCGTCGTGAAAGTCGATGTCACAGCGGACCATCTCGTGCTCGTCGCGTGCCCGGTCCATCCGGTCGACGACCTCGTCGATCGCCGCCAGGTCCGCCTCCGGCGCGTTCGCGACCACGAGCCGGACGGCCAGCTGTTCCAGCGCCGACCGCAGGCTGTCGAGCTCCGCGACGTCCACATCGGACAGTGTCGTGACGATCGCGCCGCGATGCCATTCGCTGCGGACCAGGCCCTCGCGCTCCAGTTTCAGCAGCGCTTCGCGCACCGGGCCGCGGCTGACGCCGAGCGCCGCCGAAAGCTCGACCTCGCGCAGCTGCGCGCCGGGCGGATAGGCGCCGCCGAAGATGGCGTCCCTGACCCTGTCGGCGACCTCGTCCGCCAGCCCGCGACGACGTGCCGGCACCACCCTGCCGGGTTCGCTCATCCTCATCCTTCCCACCGGAACGCCCGATACTAGCGATCCCCGCTCTTGTCCTAATGTTAACATTACGACAACCACCGCCCTGCCGGAAAGGATGCCCTGGATATGACCGTCCTCGACTCCCCCATCCCCCGCTTCCACCTCGCCATGCCGGTCGACGACCTCGCCGCCGCACGCGCCTTCTACGGCGAAGTCCTCGGTCTCGAACAGGGCCGCAGCTCCGACACGTGGATCGACTGGAACCTCCACGGCCACCAGTTCGTCACGCATCTCGCCCCGGAGCGGCCGCAGCGGATCCACAACCCCGTCGACGGACACGACGTTCCCGTGCCCCACTTCGGCTTGATCCTCACCGTGCCGGAGTTCCGGAAGCTCGCGGATCGGCTGCGCGCGGCGGACACCTCGTTCGTCATCGAGCCCTACGTCCGCTTCGAGGGACAGACCGGTGAACAGTGGACGATGTTCCTGCTGGACCCGGCTGGCAACGCTCTGGAGTTCAAGGCGTTCGCCGACGACTCGCAGGTCTTCGCCGCTTGACCGGCCAAGTCCGTGAAGGCCTCCATGAGGGACTTTGGGGGCCTTCACGGACAACCGATTGATAACCTGAAGATTATCAATCGGTTCCGCTTTCCGCGTTGATCAAGGGCAGGCGCGGCGAGAAGCTGGTCCTGACAGCGAGCCCGCTGACCACGGAAACCAGGGAGACGCCACCATGTTCGACCCCATCCTTCTCCGAGCCGCCGACGCCGAGATCGTCAGCGACGCGCCGGGCAGCGAGATCACGCTGCTGGCCGACTCGGACACCACCGACGGGGGCTTCACCGCGAATCGCGCGACTTTGAAGGACGGCGTCTTCGGCACCCCCGCCCATTTCCACACCCGCGCGACCGAGTTCTTCTTCGTACTCGAAGGGAAACTCCAGGTCCTCGTCGAGGAAGCACTGCACACGCTGGAGAAGGGTGACTTCCTCGCCGTGCCGCCCAAGGTGCCGCACGCGTTCGGCCCCGCCGCCGGCTCGGACGCCGACGTCCTGGTCACCTTCACGCCGGGCATGGCCCGCTTCGACTACTACCGGCTCCTCGACCGGGTCGCGCGTGGCGAAGCCGACCCGGCGGAGATCGCGGCCTCCTCGAAGCAATACGACAACCACTACGTCGACAGCCCGGTCTGGCGCGCCGCGCGCGGTCAGTGAGCGCTCAGTCGACGACCGCGGTCACCTCGACTTCGACGAGGTGCTCGGGCACGTCGAGGGCAGCGACACCGATCAGTGTTCCCGGCGGGACCGGGGTGCCGCCCAGCCTGGCGGCCGCCCGGTCCACGCCTTCGAGGAACAGCGCGAGTTTGTCCGGCGTCCAGTCGACGACGTAGACGGTCATCTTCGCGACGTCGTCGAAGGTGGCGCCGGCCTCGGCGAGCGCGGTGCCGACGTTCAGGTAGCACTGTTCGACCTGTGCCGCGAGGTCACCCTCGCCGACGAGGACACCGTCGGCGTCCCAGGAGACCTGCCCCGCGACGAAGACCAGCTTCGACCCGGTCGCGATCGACACCTGCCGGTAGGCGGGGATCTCCGGCAGTCCCGCGGGGTTCACCAGGGTGATGCTCATCCGTACTCCTCGTTCGTGGTCACTTGTGGTTACCCAGGAACTGTAGGAGAGTGTGCGACGACCTGGAAGAACGCACTTTTTCGTGACGGGGGAACCTTATGGTGCCCAAGCGGCTCAACGGTTCGGACGACGCCGATCTGATGCGGGCGGACTCGCTGGCGCGGGAGATCTTCTCCGACGTCGCCAACAAGTGGGCGCTCCTGATCATCGAGACGATCGGCGACCGCACCAGGCGGTTCACCGAACTGCGGAACGGCATCGAGGGCATCAGCCACAAGATGCTCACCCAGAACCTGCGCATGCTGGAGCGCAACGGCCTGATCGAGCGGACGGTGCACCCGACGGTGCCACCACGCGTCGACTACACCCTCACCGAGGCGGGGCACGGCCTCCGCGCCACGGTCGACGGGATGTGCGACTGGACCCACCGGTTCCTCGGCCACATCGAAGACTCGCGACGCCGATTCGACACGCCTGCCAACGGTTGACGCGCTACCCGAAGCCCTACGGCAACCGGACCACCCGCAGGAACGCGGGCAACAGCCACGGTCGCGGACCACTGACGACGATCTTGCGCGTCAGCGCGGAACGCGCCTTGCCGACGCGGTGGAACAGCATCAGGTTCAGCGTCGGCGGGTCGAACGAGATCCGAATATCGACCGGTCCACCGGGCTCCTCGACGGTCACCCGTCCCCGACGCAGCACCAGCACCACCGGGGACGTGTACGCGGACCGGAACGCCACGGCGATGCGGCGATCCCGCGGCGGCTCGTCGGTGTCGAGAAGGTGCCCGATCTCGTGGCTCAGCACACCCACCAGGAACAGGTCGAAGAACAACGCCGCATCAGCCGGCTGGATCGTCCACGGCAGCTTCAGCGCCTTCGCGATGTCCCAGCCGTGGATCTGCAGTTCGTTGACAAGGTGCGCGAGAACCCCGGCCAGCGGCACCTTCGAGCCCCCGAGCCACTCCAGCGGGGTGCCCGGATCCGCGTCCTCCGTCACCCGCAGTACTTCCTCGATGTCCGCGAGCAATCCGGTGACGAGCACCTGGATGTCGCGTTCGGGAAAATCTCGCAACACCAAGGTGTTCAGCACGGAAACGGTGTCCACAGTGGTCTTCTCGACCTGGCTCTGCCCTCGGCCGTCCAAAATCGACGCGCCGTCCGGCCGCACCAGGGACGTGTACATCTTCGCGATCATCGCGACATGGGCGACCGTTTCGGCCACCGTCCACTCCGCGGTGACCATCGCGTCCGGATCCGGAACGCGGGCGACCAGTTCCGCGAATCGCGCGCCCGTCACCCGGTAGGCTCGCCGCACCGAACGCCATCGATCCGCCGAGATCGCTCTGGTCACGTGCCGATTTTATCGCGCTGACACCGAAAAGCGTTCCGCTCCCGTGCGATCCCGCGCTGCCCGAAAGCGCAGTGACCGTACTCACTACGGAAATTCACGTGACACACACCGACCGGCACAGGCAGACTGAACGGAAAGACTCAGCCTCGCCTTCGCTGTCACCGTTGCCGGCGCCGAAGGCGGCCAACGCGGACCCGCGCCCTTCCAGGAGCCCTTCACTGATGACCGAGACCCTGCCCGAAACCGCCCACGACCAGGAAAGGGCACCGGCGAAAGCCGGGCTCCTGATCGGGGTCCTGGTCCTTTCCGCGTTCGTGATGATCCTCAACGAGACCATCCTGAGCGTGGCGCTGCGTGACCTGACGGTCGACCTCCAGGTCCCGACCACCACCGTCCAGTGGTTGACCAGCGGCTTCCTCCTCACCATGGCGGTCGTCATCCCGACCACCGGGTTCCTGCTCGAGCGGTTCACCCCGCGCCAGGTGTTCCTGGCCTCGCTCACCCTGTTCAGCACCGGCACCCTGGTGAGCGCGCTCGCCCCTGGCTTCGCTCTCCTCCTGACCGGCCGCGTCATCCAGGCCTGCGGGACGGCGGTGATGCTGCCGCTGCTGATGACCACGGTGATGCGCCTGGTCCCGGTCGAGAAACGCGGCGCCACGATGGGCACGATCACCATCGTCATCGCGGTCGCCCCGGCGATCGGCCCGACCATCGGCGGCGCTGTCCTTTCGTCGCTCGGCTGGCGCTGGATGTTCTGGATCGTGCTGCCGCTCTCGATCGCCGCGCTGGTGGTCGGCATGCTGCAGCTGCGGCTGGACAGCGACACCCGCAAGGTGCCGCTGGACGTGCTGTCGGTGATCCTGTCCGCGCTCGGTTTCGGCGGCGTGCTGTACGGCCTGTCGGTGTCCGGCGAATCCGCGGGCGGGCATCAGCCGGTGCCGCCGTGGGCGCCGATCGCCGTCGGTGTCGTGGCGCTCGTCGTGTTCACCTGGCGCCAGCTGCGCCTCCAGAAGGAAGACCGCGCGCTGCTGGACCTGCGTCCGTTCACCCACCGCAGCTTCGTCGTCTCCCTGGTGCTGACGGCCCTGCTGTTCATGTGCCTGCTGGGCGCCGCGGCGATCCTGCTCCCGCTGTACCTGCAGACCGTCCTGCACACCACGACGTTCGTCAGCGGGCTCGCGGTGCTTCCCGGCGGACTGGTCCTCGGGCTGCTCGGCCGCCCGGTCGGCGCGCTTTACGACCGCTTCGGCCCCCGGCTCCTGGTCATTCCCGGCGCGGCCGCGATGGCGATCTCGCTGTGGCTGTTCGCCCTGCTCGGCGCGGGTTCACCACTGATCGCGGTCATCGCCATCCATGTCCTGCTGATGGGCGGGCTCGGCCTCATGATGACGCCGCTGATGACCGAATCCCTCGGTTCGCTGCCCGAGCACCTCTATTCACACGGCAGCGCGATCCTCGCCACCCTTCAGCAGCTCGCCGGTGCGCTCGGTACCGCCATGTTCATCGCGGTGGCCACGGCCAGCACCACCACTGCCGGGGCGGTCAGCCCCGACGCGGGCGGCATCCGCACGACGTTCATGGTCGCCGGTTGCGTCGGCCTCGCCGCGTTCGTCGGATCGCTCTTCGTCAAGAAGAGCGCCGGCACCGGTGCGGTGGCCGCGCACCACTGACGTTCGCCTCGCGCCCGCCGTCGCCTCCGCCGGAGGAACGGCGGGCGCGCGTCGTCCGATCACCTTCCGGCCGTAGGCGATGGCGGGCTGTTCGATCCAGCGGCGCAACGCGCAGGCGAACACCAACGCGACACCGGTGGTCGCGGCGGCCTTGGCCAGCCCGCTGGGCAGTAGCCGGCCCGTGACTCCGGCCGCGCCGGTCTGGGCGAGGTAGAGCGCGTACGAGCGGTCTCCGACGAAGGTCATCGGCCTGCTCGAGAGCAGCGTCCGAACCGGGCCCGGCGACACGACGGCCACGAGCAGCAGTGCCGAGCCCGCCGCGTAGACCGGCACCACGGACTGCCAGTGCCCGCCGAGTGCCTTCGCCAGCGGGCCGACGGAGAACTGCAGCACGACGAACCCGCAACCGATCACCGTCGCGACGATCGGGCTGGTCAGCGGCCGGACCAGGGCGAACCCGCGCGGATGGTGGAGCGTCATCGCCAGCAGGCAACCGATGACGAGCGAGCAGTAGTGCACCGAAAGACTCGCCCAAGTGTGCGAGGGTGCCAGCGGCAGCGCGAACAGCACGACACCCAGGACGGCCGACGCGCCCAGCAGCAGGCGCAACGCCGTCTTCCCGCTTCGCGCGACCGAAGTCAGCACCAGTAGCGCGGGCCAGACCAGGTAGAACTTCTCCTCCACGCCCAGCGACCACGACGTCGGATAGGGCGTGTTGAAGTCGACGAGTTCGTTGCCGAAGACGAGGTAGTACGGCATGGCGTCGGCGAGCCTGCTGCTCCGGTACGTCCCGCCTAGCAGGACCGCGACCGTGGTCAGCGCCAGGAGCAGGAAGTACACCGGCATGATCCGGAAGACCCGGCGAAGGTAGAACCCGCGCAAGGAGATCCGGCCGTCACGGTCTTCCTCGCGCAGGGCCAGCGTCGTGATGAGGAAGCCGGACAGCACAAAGAACAGTTGCACGGCGATCCAGCCTTGGAGACGGTCGACGACCGGCCCTCCGTAGTGGAAGAACACGACGGCTACGGCGGCAAGCGCGCGTACGCCGGTGAGACCGGGGAACCACGACGAGGCCAGGTAGTCGGCGTGGCCGAGTGGCCGCCACCAGGAGCGGCGCGCAAGAGCGAACATGCCCCGAAGGTTCGGACGCGGACGCTGAACCGAAGCTTAAGGAAGCTGAAGACGTCTTCAGCTTCGCGCTTTCGCCAACGGCAAGCGGACGACGAGCCGGGCACCGCCGTCGTGGTCGGCGACTTCGACGGTGCCGCCGTGTGCCCGGGCGATCTCGGCGACGATCGCCAGCCCGAGGCCCGCGCCACCGTCGTCACGCGCACGTCCGTCGTCCAGACGCACGAAGCGATCGAAGACCCGGTCACGGTCCGCGGCGGGAATACCCGGCCCGTCGTCGGTGACCGCGACCACGGCGACTTCGTCCACAGTGGACAGCCGAACCTCGACGCCGGTGCGGGTATGGCGTTGCGCGTTGTCCACCAGATTGCGCAGCAACCGTTCCAGCCTGCCGCGGTCGCCGAGGACCACCGGATCGTCGTCCATCTCGGCCCGGACCCCCTGCCGTCCGGAGAGACAGGATTCGACCACTTCGGACAGTCGCACCGGCGTGGTCCGTTCCGGTTCCGCGTTGTCCAGCTTGCCCAGCAGCACGAGATCTCCGACGAGGTCCTGCAAGCGGGTGACGTCGAGGAGCGCGTTACGGCAGGCGTCGCGCCAGTCCAGCCGGTCCGGATGCGCGAGCAGCACTTCCAGCTGGGTCCGGAGGGAGGCCAGCGGAGTACGCAGTTCGTGCGACGCGTCCGAGGTGAAGCGGCTCTGCCGGGTGACCGCCGTGTCCAGGCGGGCCAGCATCGTGTTCATCGTTTCGGCGAGCTTCGCGATCTCGTCGGCGCTGTCCGGGGCCGGGACCCGGCGGGAGAGATCGTGCGCGCCGATCTCCGCGACCTCCGAGCGGATCGCCTCCACCGGCCGCAGCGAACGGCGCACCGCGAGCCACGCGACCGCCCCGATCAGCAGCGCGATCACCGGGACGCCCGCCAGCAACGTCACCCGTACCGCGTCGAGCGCCGCCTGCCCGGACTCGTCGACCACGGCGGCGCCGTAGATCCGGTACTTGCTGTCGCCGCTCGTCTCCGCCGCGACGTGCACGCGTGTCTCGGTGGTCTCCACGTCACGTCCGAGCACTCCCCGGCAGCCGACCGACCCCGCCATCGACTCGTCGACCGCACCCGCTTCGAGAACCGACACGGAATCACCGCGCTGGTAGTCGTCCTCCTTGACCAGCAGACCGTGCCGCAGACCAGGGCACCCGATGACGCGCCTGCCCGACTGGTCGACCACCTCGTAGGCCGAGTCGCGGACGAGCAGGAGCAGATCGGCAGGCGCGGCGCCGGTGTTCAGCAGCTGCACGATCGCCGCCGCGCGCGCCCTCGCCACCTGCGCGGCCCCCGCCCCCAGCCGGTTCTCGGCGTCGACCACGAGCCACGCCGAAACGACGCCGAGCGCGACGAGTGACGTCACGAACGAGGTCAGCGCGACCCGGAAGCGGGTCGTCCGCAGGAATTCACGCACCGGAGCCCACCACGTGGTAGCCGGCGCCGCGCACCGTGCGGATCGTCTCCACCCCGAACGGCAGATCGATCTTGCGCCGCAGCGCGCTCACGTGGACCTCGACGAGGTTCGCGGTCGCCGACGCGGCGAAATCCCAGAGGTTCTCCAGCAGTTCGGCCTTGGTGACCACCTCACCCTGCCGTTTCATCAGATACGCCAGGAGAGCGAACTCCTTGGTGGTCAACGGGATCTCGGCCGTGCCGCGACGGCAGACACGGCTCGCCTGATCGAGTTCGAGGTCGCCGAGCCGGAGCGTACCGGGCCGGGTCGCTCCCCCGCGCCGGATCAGTGCCCGGAGCCGGGAGAGCAGGACGCCGTAGGAGAACGGCTTCGGGAGGAAGTCGTCGGCGCCGGTGTCCAGCGCCTCGATCTCGTCGTCCTCGCCGTCTTTCGCGGTCAGCATGAGGATCGGGGTGGTGTCGCCCCGTTCGCGCAGCCTCCGGCAAACGCGGTAGCCGTTGAGTCCCGGCAGCATGATGTCGAGGATCATCGCGGAATACGGGTGTTCGCCGGCATACCAAAGCGCGTCGCGGCCGTTGTGCGCGACGTCCACGGCATACCCCTCGGCGCTCAGCCCCGCGCGCAGCGATTCGGCCAGCCGTCGCTCGTCCTCCACGAGCAAGATCCTCATCCGCTCACGATCCCATACGACGGGACCGGATCCGGTCGCCGCCCGCCCGCTGTCCGGGTGAAGGCTTCGCCGCCGTCAGGACCAATCCTCCACCGGGTGGCTCAGTCCTTTGGTCGTATTCCGGGAGCGATCCCACATTTCGGATCGCCCGGCCTTGTCACGGCCCGGCCGCCCCTTTACGGTCCTCGATGGGAGCGCTCCCATAAATCGGATTCCGGTCGCAAGGAGGCGACGCATGAGATTCCGCGGAAAGGGTGTTTCGGCACCATCGGCCATCGGCGCGATACTCGCGATGGTGGCTGTGCCGGTGGTGCTGGGCTCGAGCGCCGAAGCGGCGCCGGGCTGCAAGGTCGACTACACGATCACCAACCAATGGGACACCGGTTTCGGGGCCACCGTCACGGTCACCAACCTCGGCGACCCGATCACCGGGGGCTGGTCACTGAGCTGGGACTTCCCCGGAAACCAGCAGGTGCAGCAGGGCTGGAACGGCAACTTCGGCCAACAGGGCACCCGGGTGACGGTCAGCGACGCGGGATGGAACGGTTCGCTCGGTACCGGCGCCACCGTCTCCCCTGGCTTCAACGGCAGCTACTCCGGCACCAACGGGAAACCCGCCGTCTTCACGTTGAACGGCACCACCTGCACCGGTTCCACCGCCCCCACCACCACGACCACGACGACTCCCGGTCCCGGCGGCCCCAAGGCGGACAACCCCTACGCCGGCGCCGGGGTGTACGTGAACCCGGAATGGTCGGCGAAGGCCGCCGCGGAACCGGGCGGCGCCCGGATCGCGAACCAGCCGACCGGCGTCTGGCTCGACCGGATCGCCGCCATCGAGGGCACGGGCACGAGCCGCGGGCTGCGCGCCCATCTCGACGGAGCGCTTCAGCAGGCCGCCGGGAAACCGCTGGTCGTCCAGCTGGTGATCTACAACCTGCCCGGCCGTGACTGCGCCGCGCTCGCGTCGAACGGCGAGCTCAAGGCGGACGAACTTCCGCGCTACCAGGCCGAGTACATCGACCCGATCGCCACGATCCTCGCCGATCCGAAGTACGCGGCGTTGCGGGTGGTGACCGTGATCGAGATCGACTCCCTGCCGAACCTCGTCACCAACGTGACACCCCGGCAGACGGCCACGCCCCAATGTGACGTCATGAAGGCCAACGGGAACTACGTCGCCGGTGTCGGCTACGCGCTGGCGAAGCTCGGCGCGATCCCCAACGTGTACAACTACATCGACGCCGGGCACCACGGCTGGCTCGGCTGGGACGACAACCTCGGCCCGTCCGCCGCCCTCTTCGCACAGGCCGCGAAGAGTTCCGGCAGCACCTTGGCCAATGTGCACGGCTTCATCGCGAACACCGCGAACTACGGGGCGCTCAAGGAGCCGTACTTCACCGTGAACGACAGTGTCGGCGGCACTTCGGTGCGGACGTCGAAGTGGGTGGACTGGAACCGCTACGTCGACGAACTGTCCTACGCGCAGGCGTTCCGGCAGGAGGCGATCCGGGCGGGCTTCCCGGCGGACGTCGGCATGCTCATCGACACTTCACGCAACGGCTGGGGCGGCGCCGCACGACCGTCGGGCCCCGGACCGTCCACCACGGTCGACACCTATGTGAACGGGAGCAGGACGGATCGCCGCATCCATCTCGGGAACTGGTGCAACCAGGCGGGCGCGGGACTCGGTGAACGCCCCAAGGCCGCACCGGAAGCCGGGATCGACGCCTACGTCTGGATCAAGCCGCCGGGTGAATCCGACGGTGCCAGCAAGGAGATCCCGAACACCGAGGGCAAGGGTTTCGACCGGATGTGCGACCCGACGTACACCGGCAACCCGCGGAACCAGAACAACATGTCCGGCGCGCTTCCGGACGCGCCGCTCTCCGGACACTGGTTCTCCGCCCAGTTCCAGGAGCTGCTGAGAAACGCTTACCCGGCTCTGTAGGCAATGGGTCTCGTGAGTGGCGAGGACGGTTCTAACCGTCCTCACCACTCACGAGGCTTCTCCTTGCGCCGCACCGGTGATGTTGCGGACCATTCCGCCGAACACGACACCGTGGAACGGCGCGATCCCCTTCCAGTACGCGTGCCCGGCCAGCCCGCGCGGCTCGAAAACCGCTCGCTGCCGATACACGGTACGACCGTCCTCATCGGACTCGACGCCGAGTTCGAGCCAGGCGCGTCCCGGCAGCTTCATCTCCGCCCGCAACCGCAACAGGCGAGGCCGGTCGAGATATTCGACGCGCCACCAGTCCAGCGCCTCGCCGAGGTGCAGCCGCCGCGGATCCCGCCGTCCGCGCCGCAACCCGACGCCGCCGACGAGCCGGTCGGCCCAGCCGCGGACCGACCAGGCCAGCGGGAACGAGTACCACCCGTGTTCACCGCCGATCGATTCGATGACGTCCCACAGCGCCTCTGGCGAGGCGTCCGTCCGCTGCGCCCGTTCGTCCTCGTAGACCGTCCCGCCCGCCCACTCCGGATCGCTCGGCAGCGGATCGGAAGGCGCCGCGACACTCGACGCGTCCGACCAGCGGGTCGGCACGTCGGCGTTGCGGATCCGGGTCAGCGCCAGTTCGACGGCGTGCTCGTAGTGCGTAAGGCCTGCCTCGGGGTCTGGGATGTGGCCGGCGATCGAGTGGTCGTGACAGACCACCTCGTGCACCAGCGATTCGATCAGCGGTACGGCGATCGACTTCGGTACGGGCGTGACCAGGTTGACCCATTGCGCGGACAGCCACGGAGTGAGCACCGGCACCGGTACGACGGCTCGCCTCGGCAGACCGGCGACGACGGCGTATCGGCGCATCATGTCCAAATAGGTCAGTACGTCCGGCCCGCCGATATCGAAGGCGCCGTTCACTTCGGACGGCAGCTCGGCCGCGTGCACGAGATAGTGCAGCACGTCCCGGATCGCGATCGGCTGGATGCGGTTGCGCACCCAGCGCGGGGTCACCATCGCCGGGAGCCGCTCGGTCAGGTAGCGCAGCATCTCGAAGCTCGCCGAACCCGAACCGATGATCACCGCGGCCTGCAGGACGACGGCGGGCACTCCGGAATCCAGCAGGACCCGGCCCACTTCGGCGCGCGACGCCAGGTGCGGCGACAACTCCTCGTCGTCCGGCACGATGCCGCCCAGGTACACCAGCCGCCGCGCGCCCGCCGCCTTCGCCGCCTCCGCGACGGTGTGCGCTCCCTCTCGGTCGACGTCGACGAAGTCCTTGCGCGCCAGGGAATGCACAAGGTAGTAGACGACCTCGCAGTCGGTCAGTGCCGTCTCGATGGAGGCCCGATCGGTGACGTCGCCGCGTTCGACCTCGACGCGGTCACGCCATGGCTCTTCGGCGACCTTCTCCGGTGAGCGGGCAACCACTCGCACCTCGTGGCCCGCGTCGAGCAGCTGCGGCACCAGCCGTCCGCCGACATAACCGGTCGCTCCGAGCACCGCGCATCGCATGTCCCCGAGTGTTCACGGTGCCAGGCGACCGCGCACTTCGACGGTCGCGGCGATGCTGCCGCGGAGGAACCGGGCGACCGCCCGCCGCTCGTCCTCCCCCATGTCGCGCCACGCTTCGGCGTAGCGCTCCCCAAGAGGCTGGAAGAACTCGGCGCCGATCCGCCGCGCCTGCTCGTGCATCCGCAACTCGACCTTGCGCCGGTCGGTGGCGCTCCGGTCCCGATAGAGATGCCCGGCCCGCTCCAGCCGGTCCAGCACCGCCGTCGTCGCGGACGCACTCAGGTGGAGGGCGCTCGCGAGCCTGCTCGGGCTCATCGGGTCCCCCATACGGGCGGCGTCCATGATCACCGCGAGCGCGTTGAGGTCGGTCCGGTGCAGGCCGTGTGCCTCGCCGAACATCTCCGCGAACCGGTCCGACTCGACCGTCAGCTGGCGTAGCAGGAGAACGAGCAAGTCGTCCGTGACGGGCTCCGTGTCCTCAGGCATGTCCGGAACCTCCCCTCACGTTGCCCCGTCCGGGTGACCACTCTACTATTTCGATGGTCGAACTATTCACTCGTCGAAGTAGTGTTGCCACGGGAGCCATCCGTCCATGATCTCGGAAGTCGAACGCCCCGCCCGCACGCGGTCACCTCTGCGCTGGCTGCTCCCCGCCCTCGTCGCGGTCGCGTGGCTGATCTTCGGCGGGTTCAGCGGTCCATACGCGGGCAAGCTGAGCCAGGTCACCGAGAACGACAGCAGCAGCTTCCTTCCGGCGTCCGCCGAAGCCACCGAGGTGGGCGAACTCCAGAAGCAGTTCTCCAGCGCCGCCGTCATCCCGGCGATCGTCGTCGCCGAACGGCCCTCCGGCCTGACCGAGGGCGACAAGCGATTCCTCGCCGAACGGACGTCGAACGCCCGGCTCTTCCCGGCCCCGCAGAGCAACGCGGGGGCGCAGGTCATCGTGTTGCTGGACGCCAAGAGCGACCCCGGGGACGGCGTCGAGGCATTGCGAGAAGCGCTCGCCCGCGATACCCCCGACGGGCTGAAGGTGCTCGTGACCGGACCCGCCGCCCAGATCGCCGACCTGAAGGAGGCGTTCGGTGGGATCGACGGCCTGCTGCTCCTGGTCGCGGGCGCGGTCGTCGCGGTCATCCTGATCATCGTCTACCGGAGCCCGCTGCTCCCCCTGCTCGTGCTGCTGTCGGCGGTGTTCGCGCTGGGAACGGCGAGTCTCGCGGTGTACCTGCTCGCGGATCACGACGTGCTGGCGCTGAACGGGCAAAGCCAGGGCATCCTGTTCATCCTCGTCTTCGGCGCCGCCACCGACTACGCACTCCTGATGGTCTCGCGGTACCGCGAAGAACTCCGGACGAGCAACGACGCGCGCTCCGCGCTCCGCACGGCTTGGCGCTCGACCATCGAGCCGATCGTGGCCTCGGCGGGGACCGTGATCCTCGGCGTGCTCTGCCTCCTGTTCAGCGATCTCAACTCCAACAAGGGACTCGGCCCGGTCGCCGCCATCGGCATCGGCGCCGCCTTCCTCACGACCGTCACTTTCCTTCCCGCGGTGCTGGCCTTGTGCGGTCGCAACGCCTTCTGGCCCTTCCGGCCGACGGTGAGCCGACCTCGCGAAGAGACCGGCGGGATCTGGGCACGCGTGTCAGGCTGGGTCGCCCGCGCTCCGCGCACGATCTGGATCGTCACGACGGTCGTCCTGCTCGTCGGCGGCGCGTTCCTCCCCCAGCTCAAGGCCTCCGGCACCGCGCAGTCCGACGTCTTCCTCACGCCGGTCGATTCGGTCGCGGGGCAGCAAGTCCTCTCTCGCTACTTCCCCGGCGGATCCGGCTCACCCACGGTGATCATCACTCCCGTCGGTCAGGCCCCGGCGGTCAGCGCGCTGGCCCGCGTCCCCGGTGTTTCGGACGTCCGCCAAAGCGGCGAAGCGGGCGGGCTCGCGAAGATCGACGCGGTCCTCGCTGATCCGCCGGACTCCGACGCGGCGATCGCGACGGTCCAACGGATCCGGGAAGCCGTGCACGCCGTCGACGGCACCAAGGTCGGCGGCCCCACCGCCACGCTGCTCGACACCAGGGAGACCTCCGAGCACGACCGGTTGCTGATCATCCCGATCGTCCTGGTCGTGATCTTCCTCGTGCTCGCCCTCCTGCTGCGGTCACTGCTCGCGCCGCTGCTGCTGATCGGCACGGTGGTGCTGTCCTTCGCCGCCACGATGGGCGTCTCGGCGCTGGTGTTCAACCACGTCTTCGGCTTCCCCGGCGCCGATCCGGTCGTCCCGCTGTTCGGCTTCGTCTTCCTTGTCGCGCTGGGGATCGACTACAACATCTTCCTGATGACCAGGGTCCGCGAGGAGGCAGACAGGATCGGCACCCGGGACGGGACGCTGCGCGGTCTCCGCGTCACGGGTGGCGTGATCACCTCGGCGGGAGTCGTACTCGCCGCGACCTTCGCCGCACTGGCCGTCCTGCCCATCCTCTTCTTGGCACAGCTGGCGTTCATCGTCGCGTTCGGCGTCCTGCTCGATACGCTCCTGGTGCGCTCGCTGCTGGTACCGGCGCTCGCGGTGGACGTCGGGCCGAAGATCTGGTGGCCGTCGAGGCTGGCGAAGACCGGCCGGGATTGAACGCCGGCGCGTGACGAGCGCACCGGCGTACGAACTACCCGTAACCTGGACGAGCTCCGGCGGCCGACCGACGCGGGCAGCGGTGACGCGGCGGACCAGCCGGCCGAACTCACCGAGGAGTAGCGTCCCGCATCGCCGGGATCAGCATCGGAAGCGCGGCCAGGAGCGCGAGGCCTCGTATGGCACCGGTGGGCACGGGAGGAACTCGATCGCGAGCCGCTCGATCTTTCCCGGAGTTGGCCGCTGCTCGTGAACGGCGGGCTCAGCTGGCCCGAGTTCCTCGTGCCCGCTCCCCGCGACTCAGGAGACTCTCTCGACAACGACTTGGACGCGCTACGGCGGACCCCGGAAGCTCGGGTCCGGGCAAGCCTCGGCCGGATTTTCGGCACAAGGCTCCCCGCCACCGCCGCGGCGCTCGCCGACGACCCCACGTCCGGTCTGCGGGAGATCGCAACCGAACTACGGGACGCACACGACCGTCTGGTCTTGCCGCACTGGCCGCGGATGCGGGCGGTACTGGAGGCCGATGTCGGGTTTCGCGCCCGGCGACTGACCGCAGGCGGTGCCGAGCGGTTGTTCGCCGATCTGCATCCGGACCTGCGCTGGCGCGCCGACCGGGTGACGCTGGCAGGCGAGCGCTGGCGGAATCGGAACAGTGTCGTCACGCGGGGACCTGGCGGGCTCGTGTTGATGCCTGTCGTCCTAGGCTCGCCCTACGTCCTGATCAAGAAGAACACGTCGACCCAGACCACGATCCGCTACCCGGCGCGGGGAACCGGCGCCCTGTGGGCCGCCGGAACTCGTTCGGCCGGGTCCAGCACAGTACGGCTACTGGGGCGGACGCGGGCCGACCTCCTTTCGGCGCTTTCGTCCCCCGCGACCACGACCGACCTGGCCCGCGCTTTGGGCGTGACACCGAGCGCCGTTTCCCAACACCTCAAGGTCCTTCGGGACAGCGGGCTGGTCACACGTGAACGCTCCGGCCGCAACGTCCTCTATCTGACGACCCCGCTCGGTGAACGGCTGCTTTGACGATCAGAGGTCGATCAGCTCGACGGTCACCTTCGCCACATCACCCTCCTCGATCCCTTCGGCCTTGCGGACCGCCTTCTTGACCGGCAGCACGTACGCGCCGCGTTTGGCGTCCGGGAAGATCGACGTCTTCCATTTGCTGCCACCGATCCCCACCTGGACCCGGACCGCGCCGAACCCTCTGCGCGGGCCGTCGGTGATCTCGCGGATCTCCTCGGAGATGTCCTGGGGCAGGCTGACGAAGGTCCAGGTCTCCCCGCGGCGGGCGTCCCAGACCCAGAGTTCGGCATCGAACACGACGATCATCGTCGGAGCCTCGCACACGGGTCCGACAATTTCGCGAGGCCATGGGTACTCGTGTGCGCCCAAATGTGGCATCGGGGACACCGAACCGTCGTGCCACTCACCAAGAGGCAGCGACCTAGCCCTGCGAAGGATGCCGCAGTGACCGAGCCGTCGTCGCGCCGAGAACACGCGACGCCATCCACGCCAGTGCGTCGGCCGTGCGCGCCGGGGTGTCCGACGGCTGCATGATGTGGCTGAGCACGGTCCGGACCACGACGTCGATGGCGACGTCGAGTTGCTCGGCGTCCAGCGGTGGACCATAGGCGCGGACACGACCGCGCAGCATGACCGTCGCTTCGCCAAGGAGGCTTCCGGCCCGCGATGTCAGCAGCGGCAGCAACTCGGTGTCGGCGCCGTGCGTGGCCGAGACGATGGCGCGCAGCAGGAGGTTGTCGTCAGCGAGTTCGAGTACGCCGCGGACGGCGTCGTGGATCGCCTCGACGAGGTCGTCGGGATGCCGTTCGAACGCTTCACGGACCACAGCGAGGAACCGCGCGAGTTCGTGCGAGATCATCGCTTCGGCGAGCCGGCTCTTCGAGCCGAGTTCGTTGTAGACGGTCTGACGGCTGACGCCGACGATCTCCGCGAGTTTGCTCATCGTCACCGAGGACCAGCCGGAACGCACGGTCAACTCGATCGCCGCCGAGACGATCGGTTGACGGTACGGACCTCCCGTGACCGATGCCTCACTCATGATCGTCATTCTAGGCTGTGCCTTTCCAGGCGCGTTTTCGGATTTCGGCAGCCGGGCCGCGGCATCGGCTGGTCACTCACCCGGCAGGCAGGCGGCCCACCTCCACAAATCCGAGGCCTTCGGCCGAAAAGAGACGCGCGTGCCCTCCCCCCTTGTCGTCGAACTCCGTCCGAGTGGCACTTCTAAGCCGCCGTGCCCGCCGCGAACGCCAGCGCCTCCGGCCACGACGCCCGCCCCGCGATATGGCGTCGGTACTTCATGATCTCGCGCGGCCGGTCGATGGTCAGCGCCCCGACGACGCGGTCCCCGCGCCGGTACAGCGCCGTGAAGCCGCCGGCCTCCGGGACGGCGGCCACCACCTCGTCCGCCCGCGGGGTGCCGACGAATTGGATCCGGTGGTCGTACCAGTCCGACCAGAAATACGGCACCGGCGCCAGCTCGCGGGCCGACTCTGGGGCGAGCGCGTGACGAGCTGCCGCGGCACCCTGCTCCGCGGCGTTCGTCCAGTGCTCCAGCCGCATCAGCTCACCGTCGAACAACGGGTTCGAGGCGTGCGCGACGTCGCCGGCGGCGTACACGCCGGGGACGCCTGTCCAAAGCGTCGCATCGCATACGACGCCGCCGTCGCGCTCGTGCAGCGGGACCCCGCTCCCCGCCAGCCAGGCGGTGGCCGGGACGACACCGATGCCGGCGACCACCAGATCCGCGGGCAGTACCTCACCGGTCGAAAGCCGGACGCCGGTCACCGCGCCGCCGTCGGATTCCAGGCCGGTGACCATCGTGGACAGCCGTAGTTCAGTGCCCGCCTCGCGGTGAAGTGAAGCGCACACCGCGCCCGCCTCGGCCCCGACCGCTCGGACGAGCGGGACGTCGAGCGCCTCGACGATCGTCGACGACAGGCCGCGTTTCCGGGCCGCGGCGGCGACCTCCGAGCCGATGAAACCCGCCCCGATCACGACCGTGCGCGCGCCATCGTCGAGTGCGGCCCGGACGGCGAGCGCGTCCTCGACGGTCCGCAGTGTGTGGACCCCGGCGATCCCGTCGCTTCCGGGGAGCCGCCGCGCGGTGGCGCCGGTCGCGATCACCAGTGCGTCGTAGGGAACCGTCGTCCCGGCGACCGACACCTCGCGCGCGGCGGTGTCGAGCCCGTCCGCCGGCGCGCCGAGCATCAGCTCGATGCCGAACTCGTCGCGCAGCGCGGCCTCGGTGTGGAAGGGGTCGACTCGCCCGGCGCCGTCCGCGGCCAGGAAGGATTTCGACAGCGGGAGCCGGTCGTAGGGAGCCTGTTCCTCCGCACCGATCAGCACGATCCGTCCCCGGTACCCGTCCCGGCGCGCGGCTTCGACCGCGCGCAGTCCGGCCAGTGACGCTCCCACGACGACCAGAGCCATGGTCAGTCCCGCAGCTTCAACGCGAGGACCGGGCAGGCGTCGACGGCGGCCGACAGGTCCTGGCGGTATTCCTCACCGGGCCGCTCGTCGAGCACGACGACCGTCCCGTCGTCGCCCACCTCGAAGAAGTCGGGCGCCATCGCCTCGCACATGCCCAGCCCGTCGCATTTCGCGCGGTCCGCTTCGATCCTCATCATGCTCCGACCCTTCCCGGTGCCACGAAATCGACCTTCTCCCGCACCCCGCAGTCCGGGCAGCACCACGAATCCGGGATCGACGACCACGGCGTTCCGGCGGGGAAACCCTCACGCGGGTCGCCGAGTTTCTCGTCGTAGACATAGCCGCAGCCCGGGCACATCCCGCCTTCGGTCGCGTCGCCGTGCGTGTCGGCGACGACCCGGGAGGGCGCGGTGACTCGCGTTCCGTAGCGCGCCAGGATCTTGGCGCGTTTCGACGGCTGGATGTTCGCACGGGAGATGTCGCCGTCGAAATGCGCGAGGACGCGCGGATCCATCACGCGGCGCCACACCGGCGGGAACAGCGCCAGCACGATCATCCCGGCGTAGCCCGTCGGCAGAACCGGGGATTCCGCGAAGTCGCGCAGCGTCTGGTAGCGGCGGGTCGGGTTGGCGTGGTGATCGCTGTGCCGTTGCAGGTGGTAGAGGAGCACGTTGGTGGCGATGTTGTTGGAGTTCCAGCTGTGGCTGGGATCCACTCGCTCGTAGCGGCGCCGGTTCGGCGGGCCGACCTTCTGCCGCCGCATGCCGTAGTGCTCCATGTAGTTCACGACCTCCAGCAGCGAGAACCCGATCACCGCCTGGATCACCAGATACGGCAGGATCCCCGGCCCCAGCCACACGGTCATCGCCGCCCACAGCACCGCCGACATCAGCCAGGCGTTGAGCACGTCGTTGCCGATGCGGAACGGATGCCGGTCGCGCCGGGCGTACCGCTTGCGCTCCAGGCCCCACGCGGACTTCAGCGAGCCGAACACCGTGCGCGGCCAGAACCGGTAGAAGCTCTCTCCCACGCGGCTGCTGGCCGGATCCTCCGGGGTCGCCACCCGGACGTGGTGGCCGCGGTTGTGCTCGATGTAGAAGTGGCCGTAGAAACTCTGCGCCAGCGCGATCTTCGACAGCCAGCGCTCGTGGCTTTCCTTCTTGTGCCCCAGTTCGTGCGCGGTGTTGATTCCGATACCGCCGATGCACCCGATCGAGATCGCCAGCCCGATCTTGTCCGCGACGGACAGGTCACCGCGGGCGATCAGCCAGAACGCCACCACGAAACCCGCGTACTGGATGGGCAGGAAGGCGAAGGTGATCCACCGGTAGTAGCGATCCTTCTCCAGCCGTTCGATCACGTCGTCGGGCGGATTGCTGCGGTCCAGCCCGGCGAGCAGGTCGATCAGCGGCACGATCACCAGGATCACGATCGGCCCGATCCAGAACCACACGCCCCAGCCGGTGGCCGCGTGCAGCCCGATGGCCAGGAAGGCGAGCGAGGGGACCACCAGGCCGATCAGCCAGAGGTACCGCTTGCGGTCGGTCCACCGTTCGGTCGAGCCCGCCGGGATCGTGCCCGTCATCTCGCTCATCGCACCCTCCTCCGTTGGCTGGGTTTACAAAACTGTAGGCGATGTACACCTCGTTGACAAGTGGACATCATTTGTAAATCCGGCGTTGCTTCGTTTCGTGGGAACCTGGCGATATCTTGTATTCGTAAGGAAACTTACTTAACTTGTGAAGCCACGCCGCGACCCACTTCGTCCGCCCCGAAGGAGCGCGAATGCCCCGATCACCCCGCCGGATCCGGCCCGCCGCCGTGGCCGCCGTAGCCGCCGCCCTGCTGGTCCTGCCCGCCACGACCGCCACCGCGAGCACTTTGGCGAACAGCCCCTGGCCTGGCGCTTCAGCCGTCACGAACGCCGACGGTTCGAACGTCCTCGGCGGCAACATGAGCGGCCTGTCCTTCGGCAGTCCCGACGTCCTGTGGGCGGTCAAGAACGGTCCCGGGACGCTGTACCGCCTCGTGCGCGACGGCGCCAAGTGGCGGCCGGACACCGCCAACGGCTGGTCGTCGGGCAAGGCGCTGCGCTACCGCGACGGCAAGGGCGACCCCGACGCCGAAGCCGTCGTCGCCACCCCGGACGGCGTGGTCGCGGCCACCGAACGCGACGGCGACAACAGCAAGACGAGCGCCCTCAAGGTGCTGCGGTACGACGTGTCCGGTTCGGCCAAGACCCTCAGCGCCAAGGCCGAATGGAACCTGACCGCGGACCTGCCGAAGGTGTCGGCCAACGACGGCCTCGAAGCCGTCTCGTGGGTCCCGGACAGCGCCCTCACCGCCAAGGGATTCGTGGATCAGCGCACGAAAGCGCCGTACAACCCGAGCACCTATCCCGGCCACGGCACCGGCCTCTACCTCGTCGGCCTCGAAAGCAACGGGATGATCTACGCCTACGCGCTCGACCAGGCGGGCGGGAAGTACACCCGGGTCGCGAGTTTCGCGAGCGGGCTCGGCTCGATCATGGAACTCGAGTACGAGGCTTCGACCGGCAAGCTGTGGGCGGTCTGCGACGACACCTGTGGCGGTGACTCGACGACGCTGGCCGTCGACGCGCAGGGCAAGTTCGCCGTCACGGCCACCTACGACCGTCCGGCCGGGATGCCGGACTACAACAACGAAGGGTTCGCGATTTCGGCCACGTGCGCCTCCGGGAGCAAGCAGGTCGTCTGGGCCGACGACGGCAACGAGGGCGGCCACGCGCTGCGCGCCGGCACCCTGTCCTGCGGCTGAACGGGGCGCGACATGAAATTCGCCTCCTTCGCGATTCTCCCGGCCTTGACCATTCCCCTGTTCCTGCCGTCGGCCGCACTGGCGGACGACGGCTGGGAATCCATCGGCACCGGCATGACGTCCGGCGCCAGCGGTATCGCCGTCCTCGACCGGGACGACGACCGGATCGACGCACTTGTCCTCCGGGACAACAAGAAACCCGGCGAGAATCGCGCTGTCCGGGTTCGTCTCGACCACGGCAAGGTGTCCAAGGTGGACACCATCGACTGGCCCGGCGAGCTCCCGGTCGATCTCGAAGCGGCCGAACCCGTACCGGGGAAGAACGGCGAATTCCTCGCGCTGACCAGCGACGGCAAAGGCTTTCACTTCACCTTGAAGGACAGGCGCCTGAAAGTACTCGGCACTTTCCAGGTGCCGAAGGGCGACCCGGAGGACAATTACGAGGGCTTCGCACTGAAAAAGGTGAATGACCGGTTGTTCGCGGTCTGGGCGGACCGCGGTCAGGACTCCCGCCCGGCCACGCTCTACTCGGCGGAGTTCTCCGTCTCGAAGCTGTCCTTCAAGAAGCCGAAAGCGATCCCGTTCCGCGTCCCGTACCCGGCCACCCACGTCCGGCACACCTCGGACGTCGAGATCACCGCGGACGACCGCGTCCTGATCTCCGCCGCCTCCGACCCCGGGGACGAAGGCCCCTTCGATTCGGCCGTGTACGAGGCCGGCGTCCTCGGCTCCGACGGGTCGATCGCTCTCTCCACCGTTCCGGTGAGGATCGGCGACTTCCCCGGCCACAAGATCGAGGCCATGACCTGCCTGTCCCGCTCGTGCGGCAGGCTGCTCTACGGCACCGACGACGAGGCCGCCGGCGGTAGGCTCCGGATCGCGACCAGGAACCACCCGGAGGACCAGTGATCAGCGAAGACCTGCGCGAGCGCCGCCTCAAGATCATCGAAGAGCACATGGACACCGAGGTGGCCCACGAGTTCGACCGCACGCTGGGCACCTTCAACGGCCATCCGCACTACGAGATCATGGCCACCGGGCAGGTCTTCGACGGCGACGAAGAGGTCATGGCGTACTACCGCATGACCCGGACCGCGTTCCCGGACCAGCGGCACGACAACGTCCGATACCACTTCGCCGACGAGTCGGTCATCGTCGAATTCGACCTGCTCGGCACCAACCTCGGCGAGTTCTACGGCCGCCCGCCCACCGGCAAGGCGTTCCGAGTGCCGATCATCGCGGTGTTCTTCTTCGACGAGGACAGGATCACCAACGAGCGCATCTACTTCGACGCCGCCAGCCTGATCACCCAGGCCGGGCACGCCGAACTACTGACACTCCTGGCGTCGGGCGACGTCTGAGCCGACGATTACCCCGGAGAACCCGGGGTACCCGGCCGGCATGGAAGAAGAACAGGCCGACGGCATCCGCACCCGACGGCGTCCGCCGCAAGTGGCCGCGCCGGCCGTCGGCGCGGTCTTCCTCGTGGTCGGCGTCCTCGGCTTCATCCCGGGCATCACCACCGGCTACGACGAGCTGGAGTTCGCCGGACACCATTCCGAAGCCCGGTTGTTCGGTGTCTTCGCCGTGTCGATCCTGCACAACCTGGTGCATCTGCTGTTCGGCGTGGTGGGCGTGCTCGCCGCGCGCAAACGCGCCGCTTCCCGGATCTTCCTGATGATCGGCGGCGGGAGCTATCTGCTTCTGTGGATCATCGGCCTGGCGATCCCTCAGAGCAGTCCGGGGAATTTCCTCCCGTTCAACGTCGCCGACAACTGGCTGCATCTCGGCCTCGGCGTCGGCATGATCGCGCTGGGTGTCTTCACCACCGCGCTCGAACGCAAGGCGGGCGACTACCCGGAACCCGACATGCAGCACCAATGAAAACGTCCGGGCCCGCCGCGGAAGCGACGGGCCCGGACGTCCGGATCAGGTTCAGACCAGGTCGTACCGGTCGAGGTTCATGACCTTGTCCCACGCGGAGACGAAGTCACGGACGAACTTCTCCTTCGCGTCGTCGCTGGCGTAGACCTCCGCCACCGCGCGAAGCTCGGAGTTGGACCCGAACACGAGGTCGGCACGGGTACCGGTCCACTTGACCTCGCCGGTCGCGGAGTCGCGGCCTTCGAAGGTCTCCGCGTCCTCCGACGTGGCGGTCCACTGGACCCCCATGTCGAGCAGGTTCACGAAGAAGTCGTTGGTCAGCGACCCCGGCTTCTCGGTGAACACGCCGTGCTTGGACTGCTGGGCGTTCGCGCCGAGGACCCGCAGGCCGCCGACGAGGACGGTCATCTCGGGCGCGCTCAGGTTCAGCAGATTCGCGCGGTCGATGAGCAGGTACTCCGTCGGGAGACGGTGCCCCTTGCCACGGTAGTTGCGGAATCCGTCGACGGTCGGCTCCAGCGGGGCGAACGACTCGGCGTCGGTCTGCTCCTCGGTCGCGTCGGTGCGGCCCGGGGTGAACGGCACGGTGACCTCGAAGCCGCCCTCCTTCGCGGCCTGCTCGACGGCGGCGACGCCGCCCAGCACGATCAGGTCGGCGAGCGAGACCTTCTTGCCGCCGGTCTGCGCGCTGTTGAACGCTTCCTGGACACCCTCGAGGGTCCGCAGCACCTGCGCCAGCGTCTGCGGGTCATTGACCTCCCAGTCGCGCTGCGGCTCGAGGCGGATGCGGGCACCGTTCGCGCCACCGCGCTTGTCGCTGCCGCGGAAGGTCGAGGCCGACGCCCAAGCGGTGGAGACCAGCTGCGAGACCGAAAGGCCCGAAGCGAGCAGCTTCTCCTTGAGGGAGGCGATGTCCGCGTCGTCGATCAGCTCGTGGTCGACGGCGGGCACCGGGTCCTGCCAGATCAGCGTCTCCTGCGGCACCAGCGGGCCGAGGTAGCGCTGGATCGGGCCCATGTCACGGTGGGTCAGCTTGAACCAGGCGCGGGCGAAGGCGTCCGCGAACTGGTCCGGGTTCTCGTAGAACCGGCGCGAGATCTGCTCGTAGACCGGGTCGAAACGCAGCGCCAGGTCGGTGGTGAGCATGCCGGGCGCGCGGTTGAGCTTGCCGTCCTCGGGGTCCGGCACGGTGTTCTTCGCCTTGCCGTCCTTCGGGACCCACTGGTGGGCGCCCGCCGGGCTCTTGGTCAGCTCCCACTCGTACTCGAAGAGGTTGTGGAAGAACCAGTTGCTCCACTGGGTCGGGGTCGGCGTCCAGGTGACCTCGAGACCACTGGTGATCGCGTCGCGGCCCTTGCCGCTGCCGAAGGTGTTCTTCCAGCCCAGGCCCTGCTCCTCGATCGAGGCGCCTTCGGGCTCGGGGCCGACGTACTTGTCCGGGTCGGCCGCGCCGTGCGTCTTGCCGAAGCTGTGGCCGCCGGCGATCAGCGCGACGGTCTCCTCGTCGTTCATCGCCATCCGGCCGAACGTCTCGCGGATGTCGCGGGCCGCGGCCAGCGGGTCCGGGTTGCCGTTCGGGCCTTCCGGGTTCACGTAGATGAGACCCATCTGCACGGCGGCCAGCGGGTTCTCCAGCTCACGGTCACCGGTGTAGCGCTCGTCGCCGAGCCAGGTGCGCTCGGGACCCCAGTACACGTCCTCGTCCGGCTCCCACACGTCCGCGCGGCCACCGGCGAAGCCGAAGGTCTTGAAGCCCATCGTCTCCAGGGCGCGGTTGCCGGTGAAGATCATCAGGTCGGCCCACGAGATCTTGCGGCCGTACTTCTTCTTGACCGGCCAGAGCAGGCGGCGGGCCTTGTCCAGGTTGCCGTTGTCCGGCCAGCTGTTGAGCGGGGCGAACCGCTGCATACCCGCGCCCGCACCACCGCGGCCGTCCTCGATGCGGTAGGTGCCCGCGCTGTGCCACGCCATGCGGATCATGAAGCCGCCGTAGTGGCCGAAGTCCGCGGGCCACCAGTCCTGCGACGTGGTGAGAACGGCGTCGACGTCCTTGGCGAGCTCGGTGAGGTCGAGGGTCTTGAACTCGGCGGCGTAGTCGAACCCGGCGTCCATCGGGTCGGAAGCGGCCGAGTGCTTCCGGAGGATCTTCAGGTTGAGCTGGTTCGGCCACCAGTCACGGTTGCCCGCGCCTTCGGTGGGGTGATTGCGGCGGCCCGACGAGACGGGGCAGCCGCCCGCGCTCTCTTCGTTCATTTCGCCGATTACGGCGTCCGGGCTGTCAGACACGGGAATCCTTCCGGGAATCAGAACTGCAGGGCTCAGGAACGGGGTTCAACGGCACAGTCGGGGCACCGGCCCCAGTAGATGACCTCGGCCTCTTCGATCACGAAGCCTTGGTCGTTCGACGCGGTCAAACACGGTGCGGGACCGACGGCGCAGTCGACGTCGGCGATGGCACCACAGGTCCGGCACACGACGTGGTGGTGGTTGTCCCCGACCCGGGACTCGTACCGTGCCACGGACCCCGACGGCTGGATCCGCCGTACGAGACCCGCGGCGGTCAGTGCCCGCAACACGTCGTAGATGGCCTGGTGAGAGACCTCGCCGAGTTCCGTGCGCACGGCCCCGATGATCGAGTCGGTGTCGGCGTGCGGGTGGTCGCGTACCGCTGTCAGCACGGCCACCCTGGGACGCGTCACGCGCAGGGAGGCCCCGCGCAGCATCCGCTCGAAGTCCTGGGTCGTGGGCACGGGCGCAGTCTGGCCCATTTTCTGGAATGAATCAAGTTCTTGCCTCCCGGGCGTGTCCCCGGATCACTCGTCGCGCGCCAGCAGTTCCCGGACCCGTTCCTGCAGCGCCTCCCTCGGGTACGCGTTCACCTGGGCGCCCGCCATCCGCACTGGGTCGCCGAAGAAGAAGTACTCGTACAGCGACTCCCGTCCGGCGAAGCTCGAGACCGACGCGTCGAACGCCAGCTTGAACAGCCGCGCGCGATCCTTGGCGGGCAGGGTGGCCGACTGGAGGTACGTGTCGATGTCGGGACGGCCTTCGGCCTCGAAGTCCGCTTCACCCGGCAGGGCCATGAGGCCGGAGGCGGAGAACTTGCGGATGATCTCGGTCAGCCGCGGCGAGACCTTCGTGGGGTACCAGTTCCGGGCGGCGTTGAGGACTTCCCACTTGGGCAGGAAGACGCCGTCCTCGCTCAGTTTGCCGTCGGCCTCCGCCGCGCGCAGCACGGCCTTCTCGATCTCGACGTACGAGATCAGCTCCGACAGGTCCTGCTGGATGTGCTGGAAACCGCCGATGCCGATCGCGGCGGCGATCTCACTGGCGAGGCCGAGGTAGAACTCCGTCTTGGCCAGCGTGCGCGTGACGACCTGGTGGGTCATGAGCGCGCCGGCGCCGGTCTCGGAATACCAGGCGTTGCACAGCTCCGGGTGCCCCAGCAGGAAGACCCGCTCGTTCGGGACGAAAACGTCGTCGAACACCACGACCGCGTCCATTTCCTCGAACCGGGACGCGAGCGGTTCGTCGAAGTGCGAGCGGCCGTGGTCGAGCCCGGCCCGGCAGAAGTACTTGAGACCGGGCGCGTCGTTCGGGACGGCGAAAGCGTAGGAGTACGGCGCGTCCTCAGGAGTACCGCGCAGAACCGTCGACGGGAAGACCAGGAGTTCGTCGGCGATCGGCGCGATGGTGGCGAGCATCCGGGCGCCGCGGACGACGATGCCGTCTTCCCGTTCCTCGACCACCTTCGCCGACAGGTTGCCGCCGCCCTGCTGGCTGCCCGACACGGAACGGTTGACCTGCGGCGGGATCAGGGTGTGCGTCGCGAGGAGGTCGTTCTCGCGCGCCATCTCGTAGTACTTCGCGATGCGCTCGCCGTACACGGGATCGGCCTGGGAGAAGAACTTCTTCGCGGTCGAGAGCGCGGTGAGCGACGAGTTCATGTAGTCGCCGGTGCGGCCGAGGAAACCGTTGGAGTACTGCGCCCACACGGAGAAGGCGGCGCGGCGGCGTTTGAGGTCTTCCTCGTTGCGCGGCACCAGGAACGAGGTTCCGACCCGCTCCCCCGTGGTCGGCGACTCGTAGGTCAGGACGTCACGGTGCGCCGGGTCGTGCTGGAGGTCGAACAGCTTCGCGTAGGTCAGCGCGTTGTTGCGGAACGCCGGGTGCTCGGCGACCTTGGAGGTCACCTTCTCGCCGTCGACGTACAACTCCGGCGTCATCGCGTTGAGCTTGTCGAGGTACTGCTGTCCGGTACGGGCTCCCATGTCGTGCTCCTTCTCGGGGTGGACGTCGTTGTCAGAACAGGGATTCGTGGCCTTGCGCGGATTCGTGGATGGTCGAGAACTGCCCGTTGACGAAGCCGAGCGCGTCGCCGGAGCGGTAGTCGAACTCCTGCACCTCGCCGAGGAACAGGGTGTGGTCGCCACCGTCGTAGGCGGCCCACGGCGTGCAGTCGAACCAGCTGAGGACGCCGCCGAGCCGCGGCGCGTGCCCGCCTTCGACCCACGTCGGCGCACCTTCGGGAGTCGGGCGGCCGGCGAAGTTCATCGCCAGCGCCTCCTGTTCCGCGCCGAGGACGTTGACCGCGAACGGGCGACCGGCGAGCAGGTCGTGACTTTTCACGGTGCGCTGGATCGAGACGAGCACGAGCGGCGGATCCATCGAGACCGCGGTGAAGGAGTTCACCGTCAGGCCGTGCCGTTTCATGGCGGCATCGAAGGTCACGACGGCCACTCCCGTCGCGAACCGGCCGAGACAACCTCGGAAGAACTGCGCGGGCGGCCGGTACAGGCTCGATCCCGGCGAGAAACTGGTTTCGCGTGACATCATCGTCGGTTCCTGTTCTATAATCGAACAGCCAGTTCAACTATCGAAATGGATCGTATACGATGGTTTCGGAGTCCCGCAAGACCGCGAGCACGTCCCAGACCCTCAGCCGCGGCATCCGCGTGCTCGAAGTCCTTGCCGACGCCCAAGAACCGCTCAGCGTCGACCGGATCGCCGAACGACTCGGCGTGCACCGCTCGATCGCGTACCGGCTCATCCGCACCCTCGAAGAGCACGGGCTCCTCACCCGGGAACCCGCCGGGAAATACGAACTCGGCGCGCGGCTGGCCGCGCTCGCGGCGGGGATCAAACACGATCTGCAGGCCGCGGCGTTGCCCGAACTGACCGCGGTCGCGAACGAACTCGGCATGACGTGCTTCGTGGCGGTGATGGACCGTGAGGAATGCGTGACCTTGGTCAGCGTGGAACCCCGGCACGCCGTCGCGTCCGTCGCGCAGCGCCCGGGGTCCAGGCATCCGTTCACCGCGGGCGCTCCCGGCCGCGCGATTCTTTCCCAGCTGCCGGCGGAAGACCGGCCCGTGGAAGTACAGGAAGTGGCCGCCCGCGGCTACGCGGACAGCCATGGTGAAGTGATCGAGAATCTCAGCTCGGTGGCCGTGCCACTCCCCTTGCGCGGCCACGCCCCCGCGGCGCTCGCGGTCGTCTACCTGTCCAGCACGCGCACCCCCGCCGAGCTCGCGGAGCGGCTCAAGGCGGCGGCGAAGGCCGTCCGTGACGCTCTCGGCGGGTGAGCGTCACGGACGGCGGGGATCACTTCGAGAAGCGCAGCGGGCTGACCGTCTGCTCGGCTTCGTGGTCCGGTCCGAGCGGGATTCCCGACCGATCACGCAGCAGCAAGGTGGCGATGAGGCCGATGACGGTCATCCCGCCCAGATAGACGGCAACCGACACCGACGTGCCGGTCGCGTCGACCAGCGCGGTGGCGATCGTCGGCGCGAACGCGCCACCGAGGATCGCGCCGAGCGCGTACGAGATCGAGACGCCGGAGAACCGGATCGACGCCGGGAACAGCTCCGCGTAGAACGCCGCCTGCTGACCGTAGGTGAAGCCGAGCCCGACGCTGAGAATGATCAGGCCCAGCGCCAGCAACACGATGTTCCCGGTGTCCACCAAGGGAAAGAGCAGCCCGACGCCGGCGAGTTGCGCGATCCAGCCGACCACGTAGGTACGCCGCCTGCCGATCCGGTCGGACACCGCGCCCGCCGCCCACGTCGACAGCAGCCAGGTCGCCGCCGACGCGGTCACCGCCCACAGCACCGGCCCGCGTTCGAGGCCGATCGGGCCCTTCGGGTTGGTCGCGTAGTTCTGGATGTAACCGCCGGTGGTCATGTAGCCGACGGCGTTGTTGCCCGCGAACACCAGCGCGGCCACCAGAACGAGCACCGCGTGTTTGCGGAACAGCTGGATGATCGGGGTCCGCGTCTGCTCACGCCGTTCGGCGATCTCCCGGAAGACCGGGCTCTCCTCGACCCGGCGCCGCACGTAGTGGCCGACCAGGATCAGCCCGACACTGAGCAGGAACGGGATACGCCAGCCCCAGTCCAGGAACGCCTGGCCGGGGACGAGCAGGCTGGTCAGCGCCAGGACACCGGAGGCCAGCAGCAGCCCGAGCGGGACACCGATCTGCGGCGAGGCGCCGAAGAGCCCCCGGCGCTTCGACGGCGCGTGTTCGACGGCCATGAGGACGGCGCCGCCCCATTCACCACCCGCCGAAACGCCCTGCAGGATCCGCAGCAGGATCAGCAGAACCGGCGCGAGGACACCGATCTGGTCGAACGTCGGGAGCACGCCGATCAGCGTGGTCGCGACGCCCATCAGGATCAGGGTGAGCACCAGGACCACCCGGCGGCCGTACTTGTCGCCGAAGTGCCCGGCGAGGAACGCGCCGAGCGGACGGAACAGGAAGCTCACGCCCACCGTGGCGAAGGAGACGAGCGTGCTGTTGGCACCGAGGCCGGAGAAGAACAGCTTGCCGAAGACGAGACCGGCGGCGGACGCGTAAACGAAGAAGTCGTACCACTCGACCGTGGTGCCGACGACGGTCGCGAACGCGACCCGGCGCCGATCGGAAGACGGTGGAGCGGTCCGGCCGGGCGTGCGTTCATCCTGCGCTGGATTCGACACCTTGACTCCTTTGACATAGGCCTGACGCGAGTGGCGGCCCGCAGGGATCCCCGGGCGAGGCGAAGGCCACTCGGTGACCGCCTTGCCACTGTGGCACGGAATCATATACGTTATTAGATACGAAGCAAGGGTCGAGGATTCAGGGGAACATGGGCACTTACGAGGCAGCATCGCCTTCCGGCCGCGCGTCCGGTCCGCTGGACACCCGGCCGGGCAAGATCATCGCCGTCCATCTCAGTTACGCGTCCCGCGCCGAGCAGCGCGGGCGGCGGCCGGCGAACCCGTCGTACTTCTTCAAGCCGTCGAGCTCGATCGGTACGTCCGGCGGCACGGTCGAACGTCCGGCGGGCACCGAACTGCTGGCCTTCGAAGGCGAGATCGCGCTGGTCATCGGCACCACGGCGCGGTGGGTCAAACCGGAGCGGGCATGGGAGCACGTCGCCGCGGTCACCGCCGCGAACGACTTCGGCCTCTACGACCTGCGCGCCGCGGACAAGGGCTCCAACGTCCGTTCCAAGGGCGGCGACGGCTATACCCCGCTCGGCCCCGGCCTCATCGACGCGCGAGACATCGATCCCTCGTCGCTGCGCGTCCGCACCTGGGTGAACGGCGACCTGGTGCAGGAGGACACCACAGCCGGGCTGCTGTTCCCCTTGCGCCAGTTCGTTTCCGACCTCTCCCAGCACTTCACGCTCGAACCTGGCGACGTCATCCTCACCGGGACCCCCGCCGGCTCGACGGTGGTCTCCCCCGGTGACGTCGTCGTGGTCGAAGTGGACGTTCCCGGCACGTCCCTCAGCAGCGGGCGGCTCCACACCACCGTCACCCAGGGCATCCGGTCCTTTTCGGACATCGGCAGCCTGCCCGAGGTCGACGACAAGCAGCGCGCCGAGGCCTGGGGCACACCCGTCGAACAGGTCGAAGTGGACACTCCCGCGCTCAGCGAGGAACTGCGCGCCAAGCTCGTTCGCGCGCCCGTCGCGGGTTTGTCGGCCCAGCTGCGCAAACGCGGGCTGAACAACGTCGCGATCGACGGCGTGCGCCCGAATCTGCCCGGCTCGAAGGTCGTCGGCACGGCGAGGACGCTGCGTTTCGTCCCGAACCGCGAAGACCTCTTCAAGTCCCATGGCGGCGGTTACAACGCGCAGAAGCGCCTTTTCGACTCGGTCGGCGCCGGCGAGGTGATCGTCATCGAAGCCCGCGGTGACAAGGGTTCCGGAACGCTCGGGGACATCCTGGCGCTGCGGGCGCGCTACCTCGGCGCGGCCGGGGTGATCACCGACGGCGGCGTCCGCGACTTCGAGGCCGTCGCCGCGACCGGCCTCCCGGTGTTCTCGCAGGGCCCGCATCCGGCGGTCCTCGGCCGCAAGCACGTGCCGTGGGACACCGACGTCGCGGTCGCCTGCGGCGGGGCCACCGTGCTGCCCGGCGACATCATCGTCGGCGACGACGACGGCGTGGTCGTCATCCCGCCGTCGCTGGCCGAAGAGATCGCCGACGCGGCACTCGTCCAGGAGGACGAGGACGCGTGGATCGCCGAGCAGGTCGGACAGGGCCGCCCGATCGAGGGGCTCTTCCCGCTGAACCCGTTGTGGCGGGAAAGGTATGAGGCATGGCAGAAGAAGCAGTGAAGACGACCAGCAAATCCGAACTCGCCTACGAGTGGCTGCGTGAGCGGATCGCCCGGCACGAGTACGGACCTGGCTACCGGCTTGTCCTCGCGGAGATCGCCGGCGCGCTCGACATGAGCGTCGTCCCGGTGCGCGAGGCGATCCGGCGGCTGGAGGCCGAACGGCTGGTGACCTTCGAGCGCAACGTAGGCGCGCGGGTGGCGATGGTGGACCAGAACGAGTACGTCCACGCGATGCAGACCCTCGGGGTCGTCGAAGGTGTCGCCACGGCGCTGTCCGCTCCGCAGCTGTCCGAAGAGAACATCGCGCGGGCGCGGCGTGTGAACGAGCGCATGATCACGCTGCTGGACCACTTCGACGCGCATGAGTTCACCGCGCTGAACCAGCAGTTCCACTCGCTGCTCTTCGAGTGTTGCCCCAACCCGCAGATCCTAGAGCTCGTGCACCAGGGCTGGACCCGGCTGTCCGGGCTGCGCGACTCCACGTTCGCGTTCGTGCCCGACCGAGCGCACCGGTCGGTCGAGGAGCACGAGGAGATCCTCCGGCTGATCACCGAGGAGGCCGATCCGCTCGACATCGAATTCGCCGCGCGCAATCACCGCTGGGCCACCATGCAGGCCTTTTTGGACGCTCGAGAGCGCGCGACCCGCTGACTGAGGAGGGCTAGTCTTGACCACCACCACTCCCCGGCCGATCCCGGACGGTGTCCCGGAGCGGATCCGGCACTACATCGGCGGCGAACTCGCCGATTCGGCCGACGGCGCCGTCTTCGACGTGATCGACCCGGTCACCAACGAGGTCTACGTCCAGGCCGCCGCGGGGAAGAAGGCCGACATCGACCGCGCCGTCACCGCCGCGCGGAAGGCGTTCACCGAGGGACCTTGGCCGAAGCTGCTGCCGCGCGAGCGTTCGCGCGTGCTGAACCGCATCGCCGATCTCGTCGAGTCGCGGGACAAGCGGCTGGCCGCGCTCGAGAGCTTCGACTCGGGCCTGCCGATCTCGCAGGCGCTGGGCCAAGCGCGCCGGGCGGCGGAGAACTTCCGGTTCTTCGCCGACCTGATCGTCGCGCAGGCCGACGACACCTACAAGGTGCCCGGCCGCCAGATCAACTACGTCAACCGCAAGCCGATCGGCGTCGCCGGGCTGATCACGCCCTGGAACACGCCGTTCATGCTGGAGTCGTGGAAGCTCGCGCCCGCGCTCGCGACCGGCAACACCGTGGTGCTCAAACCCGCGGAGTTCACCCCGCTTTCCGCCTCGCTGTGGGCGGAGATCTTCGAGGAGGCCGGGCTGCCGCCGGGCGTGTTCAACCTCGTCAACGGCTTCGGTGAGGACGCCGGCGACGCGCTGGTGAAGCATCCGGACGTCCCGCTGATCTCGTTCACCGGCGAGAGCGGCACCGGCAGCCTGATCTTCGGCAACGCCGCGCCGTTCCTCAAAGGACTGTCGATGGAACTGGGTGGCAAGTCGCCCGCCATCGTCTTCGCCGACGCCGATCTGGAGACCGCGATCGACGCGACGATCTTCGGCGTGTTCTCCCTCAACGGCGAACGCTGCACGGCCGGCAGCCGGATCCTGGTCGAGCGCGCGATCTACGACGAGTTCGTCGAGCGTTACGCCGCGCAGGCCAAGCGGGTCAAGGTGGGTGACCCGAGCGACCCCGCGACCGAGGTCGGCGCCCTGGTGCACCCCGAGCACTACGACAAGGTCATGAAGTACATCGAGATCGGCAAGACCGAGGGCAGGCTGGTCGCCGGCGGCGGCCGCCCGGACGGCTTCCCGACCGGGAACTACGTGGCGCCGACGGTGTTCGCCGACGTCAAACCGGACGCCCGGATCTTCCAGGAGGAGATCTTCGGCCCGGTCGTCGCGATCACGCCGTTCGACAGCGAAGAAGAAGCGCTCGAACTCGCGAACAACACGAAGTACGGCCTCGCGGCCTACGTCTGGACCAACGATCTCAAGCGGGCGCACAACTTCGCGCAGTCCGTCGAAGCGGGCATGGTGTGGCTCAACTCGAACAACGTCCGCGACCTGCGCACGCCGTTCGGCGGGGTGAAGGCGTCCGGGCTGGGGCACGAGGGCGGCTACCGCTCGATCGACTTCTACACCGACCAGCAGGCGGTGCACATCAACCTCGGCGAGGTGCACAACCCCGCCTTCGGCAAGGGCTGACCCGTTCCCCGTCCACAAAGGATTTCGCAATGAAGCCGATCCCCACCCCGAAATCGCCACCGCCGGACGTCCTGCGCTGCGCGTACATGGAACTCGTCGTCACCGATCTGGCGCGGTCGCGCGCGTTCTACGCCGACGTCCTCGGCCTGACGGTGACCGAGGAGGACGAGACCACGATCAGCCTCCGCACGATCGACGAGTTCATCCACCACAACCTCGTGCTGCGCCAGGGGCCGGTCGCGGCGGTCGCGGCCTTCTCGTATCGGGTGCGGTCGCCGGAGGACCTGGACAAGGCCGTCGCGTTCTACACCGAATTGGGCTGTCGGGTCGAACGCCGTGCGGATGGCTACACGAAGGGCATCGGCGACTCGGTGCGGGTGCAGGACCCCCTCGGCTTCCCACTCGAGTTCTTCCACGACGTGCAGCACGTCGACAGGCTCAGCTGGCGCTACGACCTGCACGTCCCGGGCGCGCTGGTCCGGCTCGACCACTTCAACCAGGTCACGCCGGACGTCCCGCTCGCGGTGAAGCATATGGAAGACCTCAACTTCCGCGTCACCGAAGACATCCAGGACGACCAGGGCGTCACGTACGCGGCCTGGATGCGCCGCAAGCCGACCGTGCACGACACCGCGATGACCGGCGGCGACGGGCCGCGGATGCACCACGTCGCCTTCGCCACGCACGAGAAGCACAACATCCTGTCCATCTGCGACAAACTCGGCTCGCTGCGGATGTCGGACCACATCGAACGCGGCCCCGGCAGGCACGGCGTCTCGAACGCGTTCTACCTGTACCTGCGCGACCCGGACGGGCATCGCGTCGAGATCTACACGCAGGACTACTACACCGGCGACCCCGACAACCCGGTAGTGACCTGGGACGTGCACGACAACCAGCGCCGCGACTGGTGGGGCACGCCGGTGGTCCCGTCCTGGTACACCGACGCCTCACTCGTCCTCGACCTCGACGGCAAGCCGCAGCCCGTGGTCGCGCGGACCGAGGAAAGCGAATTGGAGGTCACCATCGGCGCCGACGGCTTCTCCTACACCCGCAAGGGTGACGACGAAGGCGAA
Organism: Amycolatopsis sp. NPDC057786; assembly: GCF_042797905.1. Taxonomy (NCBI): domain Bacteria; kingdom Bacillati; phylum Actinomycetota; class Actinomycetes; order Pseudonocardiales; family Pseudonocardiaceae; genus Amycolatopsis; species Amycolatopsis sp. NPDC057786. The sequence continues at coordinate 5,148 of NZ_JBHVKW010000059.1, read as the reverse complement.
CTGCCGGCGTGGAAACAGGGCGAGTACAAGCTCGGCAACCAGCTCTGAGTGCCGGTTGGCGGAGCTGCGGATGTATCTGAAAGGCGACCGAACGCGTGAACCCGCCCCGGCCGAAGGCCCCGCTATCGCGGTGGCAGGGCGCCCTATCCGCCGCAGTGACGGTGATGACCAGGTGCGCCCTGCCGACGTCGATCGCGGTCGCGGGTTCACCAGCAGACAATAGGGCGGGGACATGCTCGAACAGGAAACGATCACCGCGATCGCCGATGAACTGGCGGCCGCGGAGGAGGCCCGGGAGACGATCCCGCTGCTGACGGCGCGCTATCCGGACATGACAGTCGAGGACTCGTACGCCGTGCAGAACGAATGGCGGCGCCGGGGTATCGCGGCGGGGCGGCGGCCGGTCGGGCGCAAGATCGGGCTCACGTCGAAGGTCATGCAGGCCGCCACCGGGATCACCGAACCCGACTACGGCGCCATCTTCGCGGACATGGTGTTCGAGAACGGTTCCGTGATCGAGCACAGCCGGTTCTCGAACGTGCGCATCGAGGTCGAGCTGGCCTTCGTGCTCCGTGATTCCCTCGCCGGGCCGGACGCCACGGTATTCGACGTACTGCGGGCGACCGAGTACGTCGTGCCCGCGCTGGAGATCCTGTCCTCCCGGATCGAGATGGCCGGCCGGACCATCGTCGACACGATCAGCGACAACGCGGCCATGGGCGGGATGGTCTACGGCGGCAACCCGGTCGCCGTCGACGCCGTCGACCTGCGGTGGGTTTCGGCGCTGTTGTACCGGAACGAAACCATCGAGGAATCCGGTGTCGCCGCCGCGGTGCTGAACCATCCCGCGAACGGCGTCGCCTGGCTGGCGAACAAGCTCGCGCAGCACGGTGACAAGCTCGATCCGGGCGACATCGTGCTGGCCGGGTCGTTCACGCGGCCGATGTGGGTGCACCCGGGCGACACCGTGACCGCCGACTACCGGGATCTGGGGGCGATCACATGCCGCTTCGTCTAGATCCGCCGTTCCGGGATCGGCTGGGCGAGCGGCCGCTGGTCGGCATGTGGGTCACGTCGGGCAGCCCGGTCGTCGCGGAGATCTGCGCGGGCTCGGGGCTCGACTGGCTGCTCGTCGACACCGAGCACTCCCCCGCCGGGCTCGAGACAGTGCAGTCGTTGCTGCAGACGATCGCCGCGTATCCCATCACGCCGATGGTGCGCGCCCCGTCCGGTGACGCGGTCGCGCTGAAGCAGCTGCTCGACCTGGGCGCGCAGAACCTGCTGGTTCCCATGGTCGACAGCGCGGAGGAGGCGGAGGCCGTCGTGCGGGCCGTCCGCTATCCGCCTCGGGGCGTGCGCGGTGTCGGCAGCGCATTGTCGCGGTCGGCGCGCTGGAACCGGGTCGAGGACTATCTCGCGAAGGCCGAAGAGTTCACGTCACTGTTCGTGCAGATCGAGTCGACGGCGGGAGTCTCGGCGGCCGCCGAGATCGCCGCTGTCGACGGCGTCGACGGGGTGTTCGTCGGGCCGTCCGATCTGGCCGCCTCGATGGGCCTGCTCGGAAAGCAGACGCACCCCGACGTCACCTCGGCCGTCTTGGGCACCTTCGAGGCCGTTCGCGCGCAGGGAAAACCGGTCGGCGTCAACGCGTTCGACCCGGCGCAGGCCCGGCGCTATCTCGACGCCGACGCTTCGTTCGTGCTGGTCGGCGCAGATGTCACCCTGCTCGCACAAGGTTCGGAGGCGCTCGCGCGGCGGCATCGGGCTTAAGGTCTTGGGCATGCTCCCGTGGCTGCTCGACTCCGACCCCGCCCTGCGCTGGCAGGTGGAACGCGACCTCGCGCACGAGCCGCCCGAGGTCTGGGAGGCGACGCGGGCGCGGATCGCGACCGAAGGTTTCGGCGCGCGGCTGCTCGCCCACCAGGATCCGGACGGCCAGTGGGCGGGCGGCGCGTTCTTTCCCGCGGGATTCACCGGTACGGAAGGCGAGCAGCCGTGGACCGCGACGACGTGGTCGCTCAACACTCTGCGTGAGTGGGGCATGGACGCCGCGGTCCTGCGCGGGACGGCCGAACTTCTCGCTCGGAACAGCCGTTGGGAGTACGACGATCTCCCGTACTGGGGTGGCGAGGTCGACTGCTGCATCAACGCGTGGACGCTCGCGAACGGCCTGTGGCTCGGCGCCGACGTCGCCCCGCTCGTCACGTGGTTCTCGGAGCATCAACAGCCCGATGGTGGCTGGAACTGCGAATGGGTCTCAGGTTCCCAGCGCTCGTCCGTGCACTCGACGCTGAACTCGCTCAAGGGCCTGCTCGCCTTCGAAACCGCGACCGGTGGCACTCCGGCTTCGCGGGCCGCGCGGCGCGCGGGTGAGGAGTACCTGCTGGAGCGAGGCCTGTTCCGGCGGCTGTCGACGGGTTCGGAGATCGCGCCGTGGATCACGGTCTTCGCGTATCCGTTCCGCTGGTTCTACGACGTGCTGAACGCGGCCGACTACTTCCGGGAGGCTTCGCTGCACGGCGGCACGGCTCCGGATCCACGAATGGCCGAAGCCGTCGAACGCATCCGTGCCGCACGGCAGCCGGACGGGACCTGGCTACAGGCCCATCGGCACGCCGGGAGGGTGTGGTTCGAGGTCGACGTCGCGGCGGGTGAGCCTTCGAAGTGGCTGACGCTGTACGGCACTCGGGTGCTGAACTGGTGGGATTCCGCGTCTTGAGTGCGTGCTTGGCTCGCCGCGGTGGGCGTGGCGCGGGCCCGTCACCCATGGTGGCTGTCGGGCCTCCTCCGTGAGCAGTGATGGTGCGGCGTGTTGCGACGCGCACTTCCCAGTCACCGTGGCGGACAAGGCGGCGATCCGCCTCTGTCGGCGGTCGTGATCGGCGCTCTCATGCGGGACTGTGTGGATTTTGGGGCGTTGGACGACCCGAAATCCACACAGTCAAGCCTGACCGGTCCGGTCACGCGAGCCAGCGCTGCTGACGGGCCCCGGCGCAGTCCGAGCGGATCACCCATGTTTGCGGTGGTACTTCGTTTCGATCCAGGTGACAATCGCGAGGCGTAGTCCTTCTTGGAAAAGCCGGGCATCGGTTCAGTGCCATACAGCCCGCTGGCGAGCTACCGTTGTGACCATTGCTCTTCGGTTGCGCCGTCGGCCGGTACGCACAGGCGATCAGCACCGCCGCGGCCGATGGTTTTCGCTCCACCGAAAACATCTAGTCCCGGTCCCGGCAGACCCATATTCTCCGATTGAACGGCACCGATCAACTCGGGCGCCAGATCAATTGGAGGAAATCGTATGATCAGCAAGACCGCTATCCGCCTGACCACAATGGCCGCCGCTCTCGGGATCGCCGTTCTCGCTCCGGCGACCGCCTCGGCGGCATCCGTAAAGGATGAGACGATCAGGGCGTATATGCACGATGGGCACGCCACGTTCAAGGGACACGGGGAACATCTTTACGCCTGCGATGAAGCGTTTGATGGTGACACCATCGTCGCCAAGCTGTGGGTCGATGGAAAGCTTCGCGCCAAGGTTGAAGACGAAAACGGAGCGGCGGCAGGTTGTGGGCATTTTGACGACGCGATCAAGGACGGCACCAAGGTGGCTGTCCAGGTATGCCACAAGGAAGACGGCAGCTGCTCTGGCCGCGTATATGGAACAGCGTGATGTGATCACATAACCGGAAGCCAGTGTTCTTGCGGTAGAGTTGGCGTGCCCGGATTCCGGGTACGCCAATCTCCGCGAAAGACCACTGGTCAATTTCGTCACTCTGCCCCACATTCGACTCTGCCCGACATTCCGCGGTGACGGTGCCGGAGTTCGGTCACCTGTGATAGGTCAACAGATACGCCGCCAACACAGTCGATGCTCGGGCACCGACGGGCGCACCTCCGGCAGATCGATCACCTGCCATGGACAAGCTCGCCCCCGGCGTCCACCGAGCCCCGGACGCCGAACGCACGCCCTCGCTCGTCTTCGGCGAAGAGCCCACCCCATCTCGACGGACCCATAGCGCACACCTTAGGTTTAGAGTCTTGCCATGACCGCTCTTCCTCGCGGCGGCCGCCCCGCCGAGGCCTTGGCCGCCGTCGAAGCGAGCGTCGAGGACCGGTGGCGATCGTTCGTCGCTGAATACGAGGTGACCGCCGGGACGAAAGAGGAAACCGACCTCGCCGAATCGGTCGTCGCCGACACTTCCGTGTTCGAATGGCGAGTCGTCGACGCCGCCCTCGACAGGCTGATCTGTACCGACTGCGACAGCGGACTCGGCTCGGGTCCAGTCGGCTGCGCGGAATGCGACCAGGCCAACGGATTCCGGTTCGCGGCCATCGAGACCGACAGGCCCGCCACGCCGCCGGGCACCGAGCACGGGCTCCGCGTCGCCACCGCGGTCGCCCGCACCCGGCACCGCTACGGCGCGCGGGCCCGCTGCGGGTTCGAACTCGGTCTTCCGCATCTCCTCGACGGCGAGCTGCCCAGTACGGCTCAAGCGCAGGCGTACCGGGCAGCCATCAACAAGCTCACGGAAGAGGAATGCGAGCGCGTGACCTCGTTCGAGGAGGTCACCCGGCTCAGTAGTCGTCGCGTCCGGTGAACTGCTGCTCCAGCAGCTCCGCCGAACCGGCGACGAGTTCGAGCGGGTCGGTGAACTCGTTGATGTCGAGGTTCACCAATGGCAGTGAATGGCGCAGCACCAGGTGCTCTCCCATGACCACCAGCCCGCCGACGACGATCGTGTTGCCGATCTCCGTCAGTACGGTCGCGAGGTCGACCTGGTCGACGCGCGCGAACGGCGTCGCGATCTGCACCCAGTCCTCGCGGCGGTCGAAGACCTCCCGTGCGATGACCACGGTCTGGGCCCGCTCTTCGTAGTCGTCGTCGCCGTAGGACAATCGGATGCGAATTTCGTCCGTTTCGTCCTTCACCACCCGATATTCGTGCCGTACGAACGCGACCAGATCGGCCCATTCCGCCATGAATTCAGTCTCCCTCGCAGTCGAAGATCAAGACTAGCGACTGCCGCAACTCGTGAGTGGTAAGGACGGTTAGAACCGTTGTCATGTCTCGGGAGATGTGTCAAGGGTGTGTCTCGGTAGTTGTGTCATGGTGTAGGTGTGTGGGCTAGGCTGCCTGGGCGATTTTTC
>NZ_JBHVKW010000058.1:0-52648 GCF_042797905.1 Amycolatopsis sp. NPDC057786 | reverse complement strand
ACCTTCAACGTTGCGAAAGTGGCTTTCGCAACGCGTCGACCAAGACGGTCACTGCGCCCCGGGAAGAAGGCCGACCGCGCCTCGCGCGACCTGCGACCACGCGAGGCGGCCGAAGAGGTAGTGGCAGGCGACCTGTTCGCTGGTGAACCGCGCCCAGTCGTACCGGTTGCCCTGCTCACGCCAGAAGACCTCCCAGGCGGGCTCGGCGCCTTCCTCCTCGGTGCGCATGAGGCACCACGCGTTGTCCGCCTCCGCGCCGACCGACACCACTTCGGGCGGCACGCCCAGTGCGGCCAGCCACCGCAGGATCGTCCCCGTGTTCACCGAACCTCCCCCGTGACGTCCGCCAGGAAGCCCAGCGTGACGAGTTCATCGGCGCCCAGCACCGTGTGGAAACGCACCCCGCCGCCGGGCTGGCCGAACCATCCTGCGGTCACCGAGCGCCAGACCGGCAGCGGCCGCACGACGCGGTAACGCCGATACGAGGTGACCTGATCGGGTGGCAGCGAGCGCATCGAGAACAAGGTCGCGTCCTCGGCGAACACCCGGCCGTGCTGATCCCCGAAGCGGTCGAGATGGGTGCCCACTTCCAGCATCACCGGCCTCGCCGGATCGGCGCCGTCCGGCCACAGATAGCCCGTTCCGGTCACGAAACGCGCTTTCCAGTCCTCTTCGGACATTCCGCCCCACGGATCGTGTCCCCTGGTCAACTCCGCCGGTGGCGCGACGCCCGGAGCCGTCGGCGAGCGCCGGAAACCGCTGCTGACGTGGGACAACGCGTCCAGGTCGTCGAGCACGTCCGCCTCGGGGTGGTCCCGCGGGCCGGAGCCGCCCTCGGGGAGCGGCAGCTGGCGCGCGGGTTTTCCCATCGCGACCGGCAGATGCCCGATGGGGAACATGTGCACGAGGAACAGCGCGATCACGCTCTCCCGTTCGGTCCGCAAGGCCCCCATGGGCGGCGGAGCGACGGGCTGGGGCGGAAACGGCACTCGCAGCGGCGCCACCGCGGGCGGCCACGGCGAAGGCGCGTACGGAGCGCGCGCCCCGTGCGGCGGGGTCGGGGCGTCGTACTCGGCAGGCAGCCGGATCGGGCCCGTTCCGGCCTCGCTCGGATCGGTCACCGCACCTCCCCCAAGGAATCGGACCCCACCGGTGAACGGGGGAGGCAGCGGACAGGACGCGTTACGACCTTAGCGCCGACCGGCGTTCTCGTCGGCGGATACCCGAAAGCGCGTCAAGGCCCGCGCGGACGTCTCGGCCAGGTTCCGCGAACCTCATCCGGCGAGCGCGTTGACCACCCTGGACGGGCTCGGCCTGCCCAGCTTCCCGGCCATCCACTTGCTCGTCGCGACCAGCGCGTCGAGATCGACACCGGTTTCGACGCCGAGACCGTCGAGCATCCACACGAGGTCTTCGGTGGCGAGGTTCCCGGTGGCCGACTCGGCGTACGGGCAGCCGCCGAGGCCGCCGGCGGATGAGTCCACAGTGGACACACCGCAGCGGAGGGCGGCCAGTGTGTTCGCGAGCGCCTGGCCGTAGGTGTCGTGGAAATGGACGGCAAGGGTGCCGACGTCGGCGAACTGCCCGATCAACGCCTCGACCTGGCCCGCGGTGGCGACGCCGATGGTGTCGCCGAGCGAGAGCTGCGAGCAGCCGAGGTCGAGGAGTCGTTTACCCACTCCGGCGACCTGCGCGGCCGGGACGGCGCCTTCCCACGGATCGCCGAAGCACATCGACACGTACCCGCGGACGTCGAGACCTTCGGCCCGCGCCCTGGTGACGACCGGCTCGAACATCGCGAACTGGTCGTCCACCGTCGAGTTGAGGTTCTTCTTGGCGAAGGTTTCGGTGGCGCTGGCGAAGATCGCGATATGCGAGACCCCGGCCTCCAGCGCCCTGTCCAGCCCGCGTTCGTTCGGAACGAGCACCGGGTACCGGACGCCTTCGCGCTTTTCGAGCCCGGCCAGGAGCTGCTCGGCGTCGGCCAGCTGCGGCACCCACTTCGGGCTCACGAAACTGGTCGCCTCGAGCGTGGTCAGCCCGGCGGCGGCGAGCTTGTCCAGGAACTCCAGTTTGACCTCGACCGGGACGATCGACTTCTCGTTCTGGAGACCGTCACGCGGACCGACCTCCCAGATCGTCACCCGCTCCGGCAACGCGGCCGCCGACGGGACGCGGTCGGGCAGCCCCAGCTCTCGCGTGCCCATCAGCGGCGCCGGTTTCCGCGCGGCGGGTGCCCCTGCGGCGGAAGCGGTTCGGTCTGCTGCGGCGCACCCGGCGCGAAGTCGTCGTACGGGTTGTCGTTGACTTCGCGATAGATGACCGTGTGCACCCGCTCGACCTTGGGGATGTCGTCGAACTTCAGCGGTTCGTCCGAAGCGGACTCGATCACCAGCGTGCCGCAGCCGAACACGCGGTCCAGCAGTCCGTGCTCGAACTGGACGCTGTTGATCCGCGACAGCGGGATGTCGATCCCGGTCCGCTTGAGCACACCTTCACGGGCGATCAGCCGGTCCGTGGTCACGATGAAATGCGTCGTGCGCCAGCGGACGAACGGTGCCAGGAAGAGCCACACGACGAGACCGAGCCCGACCGCGGCGATCGCGATCTCGGAGATCAGGTCCCACGGGGCCGCCGCGTCCTTCGCGACGACGGCCAGCCAGATCCCCACGCCGAGGGTGATGATCAGCGCGAGGAACGGGAAGATCAGCATCTTGAAATGCGGGTGACTGTGCACCACGACGTGCTCGTTTTCGCTGAGCAAATCGTCCGGATAGGCCACGACGGACGCTCCCAAAGTGTGTTCGGCGCTGGTGAGCTCACCGTACCGGCGAACGGTCCCGGCGGAAGAGGAGACGCCGGAAATCGAGACACACGGATCAGGCCTTGGCGGGCCGCACGTGGACGACGTCGCCGGCGAACACCGTGTACCGCTCACCACCCGGAACGTCGACCTGGAGCTGACCGGCGGGATCGATGTCGGCGGCGCGTCCGGTCAGCGCCGAGCCGTCGGGCAGCTGGACCTCGACGTCCTGGCCCAGCGTGGCGCAGTACCGCCGGTAGTCCCCGAGCAACCCGGCCTCGGCCAGCGACCCGCCGGCGAGCCGCCAGCGCCGTTCGAGCTCGTCGAAGCCGGTGAGCAACCGCGAGGCGATCTCGGCGCGATCGGTCTCCGTCGCACCCTGCTCGGCCAGCGAGGTCGCGGGCAGGCCGCCGGGCCCGGCAGGGACGTTCTCGCCGAGCGGGAGCACGTTCAGGCCGATGCCGAGGATCACGGTGGTGTCGTCGCCGGCGACGGCCTCCGCCAGGATGCCCGCGCATTTGGCGCGCTCGGGACCGGCGAGGACGTCGTTCGGCCACTTGAGGACGGCGTCGACGCCGAGTCCCGCGGCGACCTCACGGACCGCGAGACCCGCGACGACGGAAAGTGAACCCAAATTGGCGAACGGGACGCCGCCGGGACGCAGCAGGACACTGACGTAGAGGCCCGATCCCTTCGGCGAGGCCCACTGCCGCGCGCGGCGGCCGACTCCGGCCGTCTGCTCTTCGGCGATCAGCACCGTGCGGTCTTCGGCGCCCTTCGCGGCGGCTTCCCGCAGGTCGGCGTTGGTGGACCCGGTACTCGCCACGATCTGGATCGCGGCGTACCGGCCGGACAGCGTGGCACCCAGACGCCCTGCGTCGAGCACTCCCGACTCACTCATTCGTCCAGAATATGAGAGTCCCCCTAACGTGCAAGGCGTTCGCTCGTTACCCAGAGGTGGTCTCCAATAACCTGGACGGCGTGACTGAGCCCGACCCGGCCCCGAGCGCGCCCGAAACCAGCCGGAAGAAGTCGTGGGCGCACGGCGTGGCGATGCGCGGCCTGGTCGCCCTCCCCCTGGTCGCGGGGCTCGCGACGGCGGGCTGGCTGCTCGCGGGCGGCAACGATCCCGTGCCGGCGGACGGGCGCCAGCCGATTCCCGTTCCGGCCGCTAAGCAGGATCCGGCCACCGTCGGCGGCGGCGCGGGCCCGTCGGTGCTCGAAGTCAGCGCGCCGGTGAAGGCGCAGGAGACGCCGAAGGGCGCCCGGCCGCTCGAAGAGTGGGCCAACAAGCTCGCCGGGGCGCTCGACATCCCTGCGAAGTCGCTCATGGGATACGCGAACGGCGAACTGGCGCTGCGCGGCGAGCAGCCGAACTGTCACCTGTCCTGGGTCACCCTCGCCGGGATCGGCGCGGCGAGCTCGAACCACGGACGCGGCGGCGACAACCCGCTCGGCCTGTCGGCGCAGCAGTGGAAGAAGCATGGCGCGTCGATCCCCGGTATCGCGAAACCCGCGCTCACCGATCCCGACTCCGCGTCGGTCGCCGCCGGCCGCGCCCTGTGCGCTTCCGGAGCCGACCTCGGCGGCGGCAACGGCTGGTGGAAGGCCATCGCCGGTTACCAGGGCGGCAAGGGCAACGACGCCGAACTGTTCCGCCAGCGTGTCCTTGGCAACGCTCAGCTGTACGCGACCCTGTCCCTCGACCCGGCGCGGGCCGGCAGCCCCGCCGTGAAGGCGACGCGGTTCGCCCTCGGCCAGCTGGGCCTCCCGTACGTGTGGGGTGGCAACGGCCCCGAGGCGGGCGCGGCGGGCTTCGACTGCTCCGGCCTGACCAAGAAGTCCTATGACGAAGCCGGGATCTCGCTCCCCCGGACCGCGGACAGCCAGTTCCGGGCGCTGCCGCAGGTGTCCGGCGAACCGAAGCTCGGCGACCTCGTGTTCTACGGCAACCCGGCGACGCGGATCCACCACGTCGGGCTGTACCTCGGGAACGGGCTGATGATCAACGCGCCCACCCAGGGCCAGGCGGTCCAGATCCACACGTATCACTCGAAGGGCGACGACTACACGGGTGCAGGACGGCCCGCGGCCTGAACCGGCACCACCGCCGAACGCCACGTCGGAAAGCCGCCAGCGACGCCGGTGATCCTTTCGTAGCGTCCGGACATGCGCATTCGACACCGTGACCGGGAGCCCCGGGTACACGCCGACGCCTACGTGGCACCGACCGCGACCCTCATCGGGGACGTGGAAGTGGCCGCCCACGCACGTGTTCTGTCGGGCGCCGTGCTGGACGCCGAAGGCTCACGGGTGACGGTCGGCGAATACAGCATCATCGGCGAGCACGCCGTGCTCCGCGCGTCCGCGGTGGCCGGACCGCAACCGGTCGACGTCGGAGATCACGTACTCGTCGGCCCGCACGCGACCCTGCTGGGTTGCACGGTCGGCCGGTGCTCCTACCTGGCGACAGGGGTGACCGTGCTGCAGACCGCGCGGCTCGCCGAGGGCACCACCGTCGCGGTCGGTGCCCTGGTGCACGCGCGCGCCGAGACCCCGGCCGAGTACTTCGTGCCGCCCTTCACGGTCGCGCTGGGCGACCCGATCCGGCTGCTCGCCCCCGGCGACCCGGCCTTGCCCGACGCCATCCGCGAGGTGGGCTTCGCCGAAACCGCGTTCGGAGCCACAGCGACCTGGACCGACCGGATCCGGCGCGCCGAACACGCCACCGAAACACGCTCGGCCGAGCTCGGTGCCCACCAGGACGACGTCGTGCTCTGACCTCAACCGGCCAAGACACTCCTGGGCTCCGGCAGCGGCGATTACCGTGGCGCCCATGCGTTCGATCGAGTTCCGCAGGATCTCCACGAGACCGGCCGAGCGGGAAACGTCGCTTCAGTTCCTGATCGACGGAGTTTCGTTTCTGGAGCTGGTGCGCGAGGCCGAACTTCCCGGCGCGCTCGCGGAACAGAAGGAGCGCGCCGAGGAATTCCCGACGGAACCCGCGCCCTTGCTCGCCGGGGATTACGCTCCCTCGACGAGGCTTTCCGTCGAGCATCTCCTCGGTGGAGCGCCGGATCGCGTTCCGCACGGCGTCGAAGACGACGAGCACCTCTTGCTGGGGTGCACCTGCGGTATCGACGACTGCTGGGCACTGGTGGCGAAGATCGTGGCCGACGACGACACGGTGACTTGGTCGGCTCTCCGCAATACGTACCGGGACTGGGATTACGGCGGCATCGGTGAGCTGACGTTCTCGCGGCGGCAGTACGAGAAGGCGCTCGACACGGCGTTCGGTGTCGCTTAGCGGCTGGGTGTCCAGCGCAGCCGGTGAACGGCGGGCATCGGCATGTCCCGGGAGAACGACCAGCCGATCCCCGGCCTGACCCCGGCCAGCAAGCGGGAGACGAAGGTTCCGTGACTGCCCACCAGCACGACACCGCCGTCGTGCTCCGCCGCGAGCCGATCGACGGCGGCCATCGCGCGCGCCGTCAGCTGCCGCAGGCTCTCGGCACCCGGGCGCGCGAAATCCGGATCCGCCCAGCTGTGCTCGTAGTGCACGGCGTAGTCCGGTGTCGGTTCCAGGCCCGAGTCCCACTCGCGTAGTTCCCAGCGGGTCGTGACTTCGAGCCCGGCCTTCCTGGCCGCGGGCTCGACCGTCGCGACCGCTCGCCGGTACGGACTCGACACGACCGCCGTCGGCTTCATCGCGGCGAGCTGGTGTGCGAGCAGTTCCGCGGCCGCCACGCCCGCCGCGGTCAGTGGCCGCTCCGGATCGTCGGGCTTTCCCGGCGAAGGCGGAACGGACTCGGCGTGCCGGACCAGGACGACCTCGCAGCTCACGCCCGCTCGGCCAGCCACTCGAGCGCGGCCTCCCCATGACGGAGCACCGAGACGTGCCCGTCCTCGGGAAAGACGCGCGACTCCGCCGTCGCGCACTGCCGGGTCAGCCATTCGCCGTGCGCGACCGGCACGATCCGGTCCGCGCCACCGTGCAGAATCAGGACCGGGGCCTGGACGTCGGACGGCCGGAAGCCCCACGGCGCGACGTACGCGAGATCGTCGTCGATCAGCGCGCCGGGCCCGTCCTCGACCGCGGGGCCGACCACGTCGAGCACCCAGTTCCAGTCACCCGCCAGAGCCGCGTGATCCGCCGGGGTGAACATCTCGGCGTCGTATTCGGCGGTCGCCTCGTACCGCTCCTTTTCCTCCCGGCCCGCCACGGCCGCCCGCAGAGAGCCGGCTCCCGCCGCGCCCATCCCCGCGAACCAGTCCAGCTCCTCGGCGTCGTACGGAGCCGGACTCGCGACGCAGACCATCGCCGTCACCCGTTCCGGCAACAGGGCCGCGCAGGCGAACGCGTGCGGTCCGCCTCCCGAATGCCCGAAGACCGCGAACCGCTCGATCCCCAGGGCGTCGGCGATCTTCTCGACGTCCGACGCAGCCGACGCGACATCGCGGCCGGGCCGCGGCGAGGAACCGCCGTAACCGGGCCGGTCGTAGGAGACCCACCGCAACCCGAGCCGCTCGGCGGCGGCGAACAGCGGAACCGGCGGGGCGCCGATGTTCGGGGCGCCGTGGTGCCAGAAGACCACCCGCCCGGTCCCGCCCGTGTCGTACGTGTGCAGGGTGGTCCCGTCCCCCAGGTCCACGTCGGACTCGTTCACCATGGCCCGAGCGTAGGGCACCCTGGAGCCATGTCCCGCTATCACGAGATCAAGCACCGCGTGGCGACGACCCTTCAGCGTCACGTCGGCAACCCGATCCTCGGCCGCCTGCCCGCGCAGCCGATCCTGGAGACCACCGGCCGCAGGTCCGGGGAGCCGCGGCGGACGCCGATCGGTGGCCGCCGGGTGGGCCGCTCGTTCTGGATCGTCTCGGAGTTCGGCGAGAAGTCGCAGTACGTCCGCAACATCCAGGCCGATCCGCGGGTCCGGCTCCGGCTCAAGGGGCGGTGGCACACCGGCACGGCGCGCCTGCTGCCCGACGACGACGCCCGTGCCCGGCTGAAGACCCTGCCCACGGTCAACAGCGCCGCCGTGCGGGCGATCGGCACGAACCTCCTCACCATCCGGGTCGACCTCGACGACTGAACGTTTGCCTTGACGCCAAGGGCAAGGTTTACGCTCGGCTCCATGCGGATCGGCGAACTCGCCGCGCGTACCGGAACCACCACCCGCGCGCTGCGTTTCTATGAGTCACAAGGGCTTCTCGACGCACGGCGCGCGTCGAACGGCTACCGGGAGTACGACGAGGACGACTACCGCCTGGTGAACGAGATCCTGACCCTGCAAGCGGTCGGGCTCAGCCTCGAAGACACCAGGCCGTTCGTCGAGTGCCTGCGCGCCGGGCACGAGACGGGCGACTCGTGCGCCGATTCGATCGAGGTCTACCAACGCAAACTCGCCGAGGTGGACGCCTGTCTGGCCAGGCTCAACGACGTGCGGGAAAGCCTGCTGACCAAGCTGGCGGGCGCGCTGAAAACGCCGCCTGGGCCGTGCGTCGTCGTGCCGCGAAACGAGGAGGCCTGAATGACCCTTTCCGTCGTCACCGACGAAACCTTCCAAGAGCTCGTCCTCGATCAGGACACGCCCGTCCTGGTGGACTTCTGGGCGCAATGGTGCCCGCCCTGCCACATGATCGCGCCGGTGCTCGAACAGATCGCCGAGGAACGCGCCGGCTCGCTGCTCATCCGCAAGCTCAATTCCGACGAGAATCCGCTCACGGCACGGAATTATCAGGTCATGTCGCTGCCGACGCTGATCCTCTTCCGGGGCGGGAGTCCAGTGTGGACGACCGTCGGGGCGCGGCCGAAGGCCAAGCTGCTGGCCGACCTGGACGCCGCTCTGCAGCCCGCTCTCTCGTGAGTGAGATGGCACTGGGGAGACGTCACACCGCACTCGCGTGATCAGGCGCGTAACTCACGTGATCAGACATGTAACTCGCGTGCTTGGAGACGGAACTCGGGTGATCGGACGCCGGACATCGAGTGCGGCATCCAAACACGCGAGTTACGCACCTGATCACGCGAGTTACGTCTTCGCTCCACCCCGCCACCCGGGCGAAGGGCTCTTCACCGCAGACCTGGTTGTGAAGGCGCCCTTCGCCCCATCGGACGTGGTGAAGGGCGCCTTCGCCCCATCGGACGCGGTGAAGGGCGCTTTCACCTCACCGCCGCCCAGCACGCTGAAGTAATTGTGTTGCGCGAGCGGCCGTCCGTTCGCATCCTTCTCCCATGACTTCGACCCTCGCCTTCCTGACCCCGTCCTCCGTCGTCCGACGGGTGCGAGTGCAGCAGCAGGCCGGGTCCTGGCGGAGGCCGACACCAGTCCGACCGTGAACGCCGCGCTCGTCGCGGGCCTGCTCGCCGGCTACGGCATCGCCATCCCGGTGGGCGCGGTCGGGACCTATCTCGTGGTACTGACGGCCAGGTCGGGGCTCAAGATCGGCGCGTACGCCGCGCTCGGGGTCGCCACGGCCGACGGGTTGTACGCCCTGGTCGCGGTTCTCGGCGGCGGCAGGCTCATCCCCGTCATCGAACCGATCGCCGTACCGCTGCGCTGGGCATCGATGGTGGTGCTGCTCGCACTGGCCGTCCACATCGGACTCAGCGGGATCCGGAACCACCGTGCCTCCGCGAATTCCGAGGTGACACAGCCGGTCGTGATCGGGCCGGTGAAGGCTTACGTGAGCCTCCTCGGGATCACGCTGCTGAACCCGATGACGGTGGTCTACTTCGCGGCGCTCGTACTCGGCAGCGAGGACATGGCCGCCGCGAGCGGAGCGGAACACGTGGTCTTCGTGGCGGCGGCGTTCGCGGCCTCGGCCAGCTGGCAAGTGCTCCTCGCGGGTGGCGGCGCCGTACTCGGCAAGGCGTTGACCGGACGCCGCGGGCGGCTGGTGACCGCGCTGGCGTCGAGCGCGCTCATCGCCGTGCTCGGCCTGCGGCTGCTCTGGTGAAGAAACAGCCGGGAATCGAGGACCGTGGTTGTCCGCATCGGTTGCGAGGCTGTGCCCATGACCGAAACCCAGGAACGCTCAGCCTCCCTCCATTCCTACCTCGCCTACAGCGACGCCCCCAAGGCCCTCCGCTGGCTCGAACGCGCCTTCGGCTTCGAGACCGTCATGGAGTTCCCCGACGACAAAGGCCTGATCCTGCATGCGGAACTACGGCTCGGCGCGGTCGGGATCGTCGTGTTCAGCGCGGAAGAGGACTACGACCGCCCGGCACGCAAGGGCGAAACCGTCGGCCACGGCCTCTACGTGAGCCTTCCGACGCAGGAAGCCGTGGACGCCGTTTACGCCTCCGCCATCGAAGCCGGCGCGACGTCGGTCTGGGAACCGGCGGATACCGAATGGGGCAACTACCGCTGCCGCGTCGACGATCTCGAAGGTTACGAATGGACCTTCGGCACGTACGTCTTCGGAGCCCCGCAAAGCTAAAGCAACCGCGCGAACCACTCGCGGGTGCGGCGAAGGAGATCCAGCTGGTGTGCCCGTTCGGAGATCCTGTGGCCTTCGCCGGGATAGACGACGAGATCGTGCTCGACGCCGAAGTGGCGTAGCGCGCGGTGGAAGAATTCCGCCTGGGACAACGGGACGTTGGTGTCGTCCGCACCGTGCACGATCAGCACGGGGGTCTCGATCTTCGACGCGTAGGAGATCGGGCTGAGCTGATCATGCCGGTGCGGGCCTGTCCCTTCCCAGCCGACACTCCCGCCGTGCCCGGCTTCCACCATGGGGCCGAGTTCGCCGGTCGCGGCGAGCATTCCCCAGTCACAGATCCCGGCGACCATCAGCGCCGCCTTGAACCGGTGGGTCTGCCCGACGGCCCAAGCCGTCATGAATCCGCCGTGACTCCCGCCCGCGATCCCGAGCCGCTCCGGATCGGCCACTCCTTCGGCGACGAGGAGATCGATCCCTGTCTCGAGGTCGCTCCATTCCTCCAGACCCACCCGTCCCGCGACGGAAGCGGCGAATTCGTGCCCATGGCCTTGTCCCCCACGGGGATTCGGCAGGAAGACGGCGTGGCCCGCCAAGGCCAGCCATTGCGCCGACGGGTACCAGCCAAGCATGAAGCCGTCCGCGGACCGGTCGTACGGTCCGCCGTGGACCCGCGTGATCAACGAGAAAGGTCCATCGGCCCGGGTCTTTCCCGGCGGCAGAACGAGCAGTCCGTCCAGCGCGAGGCCATCGGAAGCCTTGTAGGACAAGCGTTCCTGCGATCCCCAGCGAATCTCGGCGAACTCCGGCGCCGTGTCGCTGACCCGCGTCAGGGCACCACCAACAGGTCCACAATGGACATCCTTTGAACGATGAGCGGTGCTCAGCACGATGACCACGATTTCGCCGTTCGAGGCCAGCGCATCGGCTTGTCCGCGCCACAACGACACTTCGCCGGAACCGAGCCGGTGAAGGGCCGTGTCGAGGCCGTCGGCGACGAGCATCAGCGGAGCACCGGAATCGACCTGCGCGAGCCTGACCGGACAGGCCGACTCCGGTGTCAGGTTCCGGTGTTCCCCCGTTTCCACGGGCACGTCGAAGACCGCCCTGCCACCCACCGGTTCCGGATTCCCGAGGTACGCGACGTGCCAGCCGTCCTCGTCCCGCCACCAAACGGGACAGGCGGCTTCGAGCGCGGCCCGGCCGAGGTCACGCCGTTCCCCGGTTTCCAGGTCCAGCAAGGAAAGCCGGGGGTCGAGCGCGCCGTGATCGAGTTCCGGGGTCGGCCAGGTCACCACGGCGAGTGCTTTGTCGTCTTGGCGACCCGCGACGGCGACCACGTGGTCTTCGAGCAGCGTCGTGATCTCACCGGTTCCCGGGTCGAAACTCCGCAGCCGCGCCGGGCGAAGGCTCTCACTCCAGACCCAGATTCCGGCGGCGGGCGTCTCGTCCTCGGCGATGAACACGATCCGGTCGCGCATCGGGAGGAACCCGGTGATCTCGCTCCGCCAGGCGAACAGCGGCCCGTCCTCCGTGTGAATCAGCCCGTCCCGGAGGAAGTAGAGGGAATCCGATGACCACTTCGGCGAAGAGCCCTCGGCCACCTTTCGAGGCTGCCGATCGCCTTCCGCGAGCCAGATCTCGGGGACGCCCTTCGCGATGGTGTCGACCTGGTAGGCGACCCACCGCCCGTCCGGGGAGAGCACGGGATCCGAGGGGAAGCGGCTGTCGACGATCAGCTCAGCGGTCAGCATGGGTTCATCCTGCCGACAAAGCCTTCCCCAGCGCATCGAGCCAGTCACCCGTGCCCTGCTCGCGCCATGCCGGTTCTTCGTGGCCGTCGAGGAAGGTGCCCTGCTCGATCAACGTCAGCCGGGTGCCGCCTTCCTCCGCTTCGAGCAGGATCGTCGTGACCGAAACGGTCGCCAGGACGTCGTCCGCGGAGAGCTTCCCCGCGTAGACGATCCGCTCGTTTTCCGCGATGTCCTCGTAGCGGGCCTCGAAAACCATCCGCTCGCCTTCGGCGGGGCCGGTGATGACCTCACGGCCGCCGACCCGGAAGTCCAGGGAGTGCCCGCCGCCGGGCACGGTGATCCAGCCGGCCTTCGCGGCCGGGTCCGACCAAGCCGCGAAAACGCGTTCCGGCGCCACGGGGTAGACGCGCTCGAGGGAGAACGTGGCGTGTTTGACGGTCATGACCGTTTCCCTTCGTCGGAGTCCAGAAAGCCGCCAAGGCGATCGAGCCGGTGTTCCCAGCCGGTGCGCTGCCCGCCGAGCCAGTCCTCGGCCATCCGCAGGCCGTCCGGTTCGAGGTGGCAGGTGCGAACACGCCCCGCCTTCTCCGACCGGACGAGCCCGCTGGCCTCCAGCACCTGGAGGTGCTGCATCACGGCGGGCAGCGACATCGACAACGGCTGCGCGAGCTCCCCCACCGAGGCGGGTCCCCGGGTGAGGCGCTCGATCATTTCGCGGCGCGTTCCGTCGGAAAGCGCCTTGAACACCTGGTCCATGCGTTGGTTAGGCACATGCTTAACTATCCGCCCTCGTCGAGCGATAGTCAAGTAAGTGCTTAACTTTCCGCGGTCATGCCTTCGACGAGCAGCCACTGCGACGCGAGGTACGACGTCAGCACGAAGGTTTCGAGATTGGCACGCACCCGCTCGCTGGTGACGAAGTTGCGGCGGATCAGGATCGCCAGATCCGACACCGAGAACAGCAGCGCGCCGGCGGCTATCCAGGTGCGGCGATCACCCGACGGGACCACCATCCCGCCCGAAACCTTGGCCTTCGGCGCCAGCACCGGGTCGGCCGCGAGGGTCGACGTCGTGCTCAGCAGGCCTCCGTAGACCGAAAGCACCGAAGAGACCGGGGACGGCTTCGGCAACGCCATCGCGACCGCGGCCGCGGCCCACGCCGCCAGCCGGGGCGGCGCGGTCGCCGCGCGCGGGCGGGCACCGCGACGCCACAGCAGCGCGGAGTACAGCACCTGCATCACACCGAACGACGTCGCGCCCCTGATCAGCTGACCGTCCTCATCGGACCGGCCCATGAAGTGGTCGCCGGCACCCGCCGCGATCAACGCGGCGACGAGAAGGCCCTTCTCCCCCGGCGCGAGCCCCCGCGAACGCGCGACCCTGGCGGCGAGCACCGGGACCGCGGCGGGCTTGGTCGCGAGTCGCAGCCTCCGATTGCCTGACCTCGCGGAGTACACCGTGCCGATCGCGGCAGCGCCGAACAACACCCGTTCGGCGAACTTGAGGGCTTTCACAGACCACCTCCGGAACTTATTTCCGGGTAAGTTACCAGGAGGTCAGCTGCGTTCAGACCGCTTCGCGGAAGGTGTTCCGATACGCGCTCGGCGAGACCCCCAAGGCCGCCTGCAGATGCTGGCGCAGCGAAGCGGCGGTGCCGAAGCCCGCTTCGGTGGCGACCTTGTCCACCGGCAGATCGGTCTCTTCGAGCAGCTGACGGGCACGTTCGATCCGCTGCTGGGTCAGCCACTGCAACGCCGAAATCCCGACTTCGTCGCGGAACCGCCGTGTGAACGTCCTCGTGCTCATCGCCTCTTTCGCCGCCAGCTCGCGCAGTGTCAGCGGCCGGTCGAGGTTCTCCAGCGCCCAAGCACGCGCCGCGGCCGTCGAGGAGGACTGCGGCTCCGGCACCGGCCGCCGGATGAACTGCGCCTGCCCACCCTCGCGATGCGGCGAGACGACCGTTCCGCGCGCGACCTCGTTCGCGATCGCGGCACCGTGATCACAGCGGATCATGTGCAGGCAGAGATCGATCCCGGACGCGACGCCCGCCGCGGTCAGCACGTTCCCGTCGTCGGTGTAGAGCACGTTGGGATCGAGGTCGACCTTCGGGAACTTCGCCTGGAAATCCAGCGCCGAACGCCAGTGCGTGGTCGCCTTCCGGCCGTCGAGCAAGCCGGCGGCGGCGAGCACGAAGGCACCCGTGCAGATCGACGCGATCCTCGCCTCCGGCCGGATCAGCTCCAGCGCCCGCGCGAGCGGCTCGGTGAGGTCGTGCCCCGACGGCTCGTATTCGGTGGACGACGCCGGGATGACGACGGTGTCGGCCTCGGCCAGCACCTCCGGGCCGTGCGCGACCGAGATCGTGACGTCGGCGTCGGTCCGGATCTGCCCCGGTTCCGGCGCGCAGGTGACGACCTCGTAGAGCGGCTCGCCGTCGGGTGACTTGGCCGTACCGAACAGCCGGGTGACGATACCCAGCTCCATCACCAGCATTCCGTGGCGGACCAGCACGGCGACCCGATGACGGCCGGGATGCGGGAAAAAGCCCATGGCCCGATTCTTGCACATGTTGTCCATCGGGCCACTCGTCCCGGCACGGAGAACGCGCGACGGTGGGACCATGAACGTGTTGTGGATCTTCGCCCATCCGGAACCCCGGTCCCTCGGTGGCTCGCTGCGCGACGAGGGGTTGCGCGCCCTCCGCGCGCAGGGTGCCGACGTCCGGGAATCCGATCTGTACGCGATGAAATGGAAGGCCGTCGTCGACGCCGACGACTTCGGCCGGGCCGCTTCCCCGGACCGGCTCATCGTCGGCTCGACGTCGAAGAACGCCTTCGAGACCGGCGAACTCGGCGAGGACATCCGCGCCGAACACGAGAAACTGGCGTGGGCGGACACCGTGATCATCCAGTTCCCGCTGTGGTGGTACGGAATGCCCGCCATCCTCAAGGGCTGGTTCGACCGCGTCTTCGTCAAGGGTTTCGCGTACGGCGTCCAGCGTCCCGACGGCCGGACGGCGCGCTACGGCGAAGGGGCGCTGGCCGGGAAGCGCGCCATGGTCGTGCTGACCGCGGGGGCGCCGGAGGCCACGATCGGCCCGCGCGGGGTGAACGGCGAAATCGGCGACCTGCTGTTCCCGTTGCAGCACGGGACACTCTGGTACGCGGGCATGTCCGTCCTTCCCCCGCTGACGATCTGCGGCGCCGACCGCGTCTCGCCCGAGCAGTACGAAGCCGCCGCGGCATCGCTGCGCGAGCGGTTGCGGACGCTGGCCACTCAGGACCCGATCCCGTTCCGGCACCAGAACGGAGGCGATTACGACGACGATCTGGTGCTGCGTGAGGAACTCGCGCCGGGACAGCGCGGGATCGGCGTCCATCTGTCCCGATGATCTCCACCCTGGGGATGACCTCCGCCGGACGGACGCGCGTGTGCCGCATGTCCGGTTAAGTTCGCCGTATGAAACAGCCGTCGGCGCTCCCCCAGCGGGTGGCGTACGCGATCGACGCGCTCCTCGCGCTGGTGCTCGTCGTGGCCGTCGGCGGGAACCTGGCCGCGAGGACCTGGACGTTCCTCATCGCGATCCCGATATGGCTCGCCTGGGCGACGGTCGCCGCTTGCGGGATCGCGATCGCGCTGCGGCGCCACCGGCCCCTGATCGCCTACGGCCTCGGCCTCGGCAGCCTGGTGCCCGCCCTGCTCGCCGGCAACGGACTGGGCCCGGCCGCGCTCCTGGCCACCGCGTGCGCCCTGTACACGGTGGCGCTGGAATACCCACGCGCCCGCTCGCTGATCGCGATGGGCCTCGGCCTGGTCGTCGTCATGATCTTCGAGTTGCTGCGGCTCGGGCCGAACACGATCGCGTCGACGGCCTTCGCGGGTGGCGGGGTGGCGGGCTCGTGGGCACTCGGCTGGATGACGCGGCAGCGGCGCGCGAACCTGGCCCAGCTCGCGGAAACCCAAGCCGATCAGGCGGTTTCCGACGAACGGCTGCGCATCGCCCGCGAGATGCACGACGTCGTCGCGCACAGCATGAGCCTGATCGCGGTCAAGGCGGCCGTCGGCAACCACGTCGCGAAGGAACAGCCGGAAGAAGCCCGCGAAGCGCTGCGGGTCATCGAGCTCACCAGCCGCGAGACGCTCGTCGAACTCCGGCGGATGCTCGGCGTCCTCCGTTCCGGTGACGGGACGCCCGAGGCCGCGCTCGGCCCCGCGCCGAAACTCGCCGACCTGCGGACCCTAGCCGAACGCGCCGGACAGGCCGGGGTGCGGGTCGAACTGACCGGCGAAGTGGTGGACGACCTCCCCGAAGGTGTCGCGCTTTCGGTCTACCGCATCACGCAGGAGGCGGTGACCAACGTCGTGAAGCACGCGGGACCGTCGGCCTGCCGGGTCACGATCACCGAAGGCCCCGGCGAGGTCAGCGTCGAAATCGTCGACGACGGGCGCGGCGAAGGCTCGCCGTCGACGCCCGGCGGGCACGGTTTGATCGGCATGCGCGAACGCGTCGCCGTCTACGGTGGTGACTTCGAAGCGGGCCCGTTGCCCGCCGGGGGATTCCGGGTGTTCGCGCGGCTGCCGTACGCCGCCAAGGAAGTGGGGACACGATGATCCGCGTACTGATCGCCGACGACCAGGCGTTGCTGCGCGGCAGTTTCCGCGTGCTCGTCGACAGCGCGCCGGACCTCGAAGTCGTCGGGGAGGCGAGCGACGGCGCGGAGGCGGCGGAACTCGCCGAGAAGGAGCGCCCCGACGTCGTGCTGATGGACGTCCGCATGCCCGAGCTGGACGGCATCGAAGCGACCCGGCGGATCTGCGCGTCGGCCGCCACCGAAGGCGTCCACGTGCTGATGTTGACGACCTTCGACCTCGACGCCTACGTCTATTCGGCGCTGCGCGCGGGCGCGAGCGGATTCCTGCTGAAGGACACCCCGCCCGCCGAGCTGCTGACCGCGATCCGCGTCGTCGCGGCGGGCGAAGGACTGCTCGCGCCGTCGATCACGCGACGGCTCATCGCCGAGTTCGCGCGGCTGCCCGAGCCCGGGCAACGCGTCGCGGCGTCGCTGGACAACATCACCACCCGCGAACGCGAGGTCCTGAGCCTGATCGCGCGCGGACTGTCGAACGACGAGATCGCCGGGACCCTGCATCTCGGGCTGGCGACGGTGAAGACGCATATCGGCCACCTCCTGCACAAACTCGCGGCGCGGGACCGGGCGCAGCTGGTGATCGCGGCCTACGAGTCCGGGCTGGTGCGCGCCTCCGTCCAGTGACGTCCACGCGCTCACGCGTGTCGTCCATCCGGTCACGCGTGTCGTCCGTCGGATCACCTGTGTCGTCCATCCAGTCACGCCAAGCCTCCGTTTCGGGCGGCGGCTGCTCCCTGACCGGCGCCAAGCCCCACGGACGTGTCGCGAAAGCCACTTTCGCGACGTCTGATGTCCTGAAAGTGGCTTTCGCGACACCCCACACCGGCCCCCCACCCCCTGGGTCGATCCGGTGACGGACGTTGCCTACGCCACACGCGAAGTGACCGTCGAGTAGCTAGGCTGCCGATTCATGAGCAGTGCGACGGAGCCGCTCGGGACGCCGCCCGAGGACGAACCGGACATCCACACCACGGCCGGCAAGCTGGCCGACCTGTACCGCCGGTATGACGAGGCGGTCCACGCGGGTTCCGCGAGGGCGGTGGAGAAACAGCACGCCAAGGGCAAGAAGACCGCTCGCGAGCGGATCGACCTGCTCCTGGACGAGGGCTCGTTCGTCGAACTCGACGAACTGGCGAAGCACCGCTCGGTGAACTTCGGCCAGGAGAAGAACCGGCCCTACGGCGACGGCGTCGTCACCGGCTACGGCACCGTCGACGGGCGTCCGGTGTGCGTGTTCAGCCAGGACGTCACGGTCTTCGGCGGTTCTCTCGGTGAGGTGTACGGCGAGAAGATCGTCAAGGTGATGGACCTGGCGATCAAGACCGGCCGCCCGATCATCGGCATCAACGAGGGCGGCGGCGCGCGGATCCAGGAAGGCGTCGTCTCGCTCGGGCTGTACGGCGAGATTTTCAACCGCAACGTCAAGGCGTCCGGCGTCATCCCGCAGATCTCGTTGATCATGGGCGCCAACGCGGGCGGACACGTCTACTCGCCGGCGCTGACGGACTTCGTGGTGATGGTCGACAAGACCTCCCACATGTTCATCACCGGCCCCGACGTCGTGAAGACCGTGACCGGCGAAGAGGTCTCCTTCGAGGAACTCGGCGGCGGGCGCACGCACAACACCCGTTCGGGCAACGCGCACTACCTCGGTTCCGACGACGAGGACGCGATCGCGTACGTCAAGGACCTGCTCTCGTTCCTGCCGGCGAACAACCTGTCCGAAGCACCGCTGGTCGAGACGGATTCGGCCCCTGGTGGGTTCTTCGACGACGTCACCGAGTCCGACCGGGAACTCGACACGCTGATCCCGGACTCGCCGAACCAGCCGTACGACATGCACGAGGTCATCACCCGCGTCGTCGACGACGGCGACTTCCTCGAGGTGCACGAACTGTTCGCGCCCAACATCCTGGTCGGCTTCGGCCGGGTGGACGGGCGCAGCGTCGGCATCGTGGCGAACCAGCCGACCCAGTTCGCCGGCTGCCTCGACATCGACGCGTCCGAGAAGGCCGCGCGGTTCGTGCGTACCTGCGACGCGTTCAACATCCCGGTGCTGACCTTCGTCGACGTCCCCGGTTTCCTGCCCGGCACCGATCAGGAGTGGAACGGCATCATCCGGCGCGGCGCGAAGCTGATCTACGCCTACGCCGAAGCGACCGTCCCGCTCGTCACCGTCATCACCCGCAAGGCGTACGGCGGCGCGTACGACGTCATGGGTTCGAAGCACCTCGGCGCGGACATCAACCTGGCGTGGCCGACGGCGCAGGTCGCGGTCATGGGCGCGCAGGGCGCGGCGAACATCGTGCACCGCAAGACCCTCGCCGCGGCCGCCGCCGACGGCAAGGACGTCAACGCGCTGCGCGCCGAGCTGATCCAGGAGTACGAGGACACGCTCCTGAACCCGTACGCGGCGGCCGAGCGCGGCTACGTCGACTCGGTGATCGTGCCCGCGCACACCCGCGGCCACATCGCGAAGGCGCTCTCGCTGCTCCAGGGCAAGCGGGAGACGCTGCCGCCCAAGAAGCACGGGAACATCCCGCTGTGACCGCGCCCGAAACCCCGCTGCTGCGCGTCGTCCGGGGCAACCCGGACGACGCCGAACTCGCCGCGCTGACCGCCGTCGTCGCAGCGGCGGCGGCTGGTGCGCGGGCGCCGGAACCGGCCCCGAAACGGGATTCGTGGTGGGCGGACAAGGCGTCGCTGGTGCGGGCTCCGCTCGAGCCCGGCGAAGGGGCTTGGCGGGCTTCGGCGCTTCCTCGCTGAAACCGGCTTCGCGGGTTATCGTGACGGAACCGCCGACCGCGATCGCCCCAGAAAGCCGTGCGTGACGAACCAGGACCACCTCTCCACCGAATTGCGCCGTCTGCGCAAAGCCGCCGGGTTGTCCGGTACCGAAGCGGCCAGGCTCACCGGTCTCAGTCAGTCGAAGGTGTCGCGGGTCGAAACCGGCGCGTTCATGCCGACCGAGGATCAGGTCGTCGCGCTGTGCCGCGTCTACCGCGCGCCCGCGAAGGTCCGTCGGGCGCTCGTCGCGATCACGCGGGACCTCCGTGAAGAGGCGGCGTCCGCCCGCGTCGTCCTCCAGCGCGGTGCCTGGCGGATGCAGCAGCGCATCGGCAAGATCGAGACGGCGTCCGCCCGGATCCGGAGTTTCCAGCCGACCATCGTGTTCGGCCTGCTCCAGACCCGCGACTACATCACCGCCCTGTTCGGCGATTCGCTGCCCGCCGACGAACGCGACCAGACGGTCGAGGCCAGGCTGGAGCGTCAGCGGATCCTCGACTCCAGCCGCGAGTTCCACTTCGTGCTCACCGAAGGCGCCCTGCGCTGGAACATGGGCGGCGCGGCGACGATGCTCGCCCAGCTCGACCACCTCATCGAGGTGTCCCGGCGCGGACGGGTACGGCTGGGCGTGATCCCGTGGACCGCACCGGTTTCGGTCCCGGTCCTCCACGGTTTCGACATCTACGACTCGCGCGCGGTACTCCTCGGGACCCAGACGGCCACGGCGCTCGTCACGGACGAACGCGAAGTGGCCGACTACGAGAAGAACTTCACCGAAGTCGAGCACTACGCCACCTACGGCGACAGCGCCTGCTCGCATCTGTCGCGGATCGCCGCCGACTACCGACAGCTCGCGGCCGATTCACTTCGGTGACCTAAGACCCTTTGCGCTATGCACTCCGAGAGTGCATCGTTAGTAAAGCAGCTGTCGGTGAAGGTCCCCTTTCGTGCGCCGAACGCGATCACCGAAGCCGTTCACCGACCAACGGGCACAGATCACCCGATCTCGCCAACCTTGCTGCCGCGCAACCCGTCTACTTGCCGAAACAGTCACTGGGGAAAGGGCCTCCGATGACCACCTGGCACGAGAACATGACCGGCTGGCACAAGTCGACCTACACGCACTGGGAAGAGAACGCCTGCGTCGAGGTCGGCGCCGCGCCCGGCCTGGTCGGCATCCGGGACACCAAACAGTGGGCGATGCTGGACGAGACCCGGCCGATCCTGGTGCTCCCGGCCGAGTCCTTCGCCGCGCTCCTCGAACACCTCGGACGATGAACGACGTCGCCGAGCCGTACATGGTCCACGATCCGCGGGAGATGGCGGGCCAGCTGATCAACGGCAAGTGGATCGTCGCGCGATGGGAGCACCTCGGCGAGGACGAGGACCTCGACCACTGGACCGCGGTCCTGCGGAGCCACTGCGAAGAACTCGACGTCGATCCGTACGTCATCAACATCCCGCGCAAGAGCCTCACCATCGTCTTCAACGGCGCGCTCCCCGCCCCGACGTTCGAACAGCTCGAGAACTCGATCGCGGCCATCGAGTACCACCGCTTCCTCGAACGCGAAATCGGGCCGAGACCGCTGACCTCGTGAGTGGTAGGGACGGTTAGAACCGTCCCTACCACTCACGAGGCCTACCGGCGGTACCGCAGGCCGTAGCCGTACGGGTACAGCGCCTTCTTGCCGTCACCGACGTTCACCGGTTCCTGCGCCGCGCTGGTCGGCCAGCTGAACGTCAGCTTCCCAGTCGGGTTGTAGTCGCCGTAAAGGACATCGGCGACGCCGGCGCCTTCGCTGCCAGGGAGCCAAGCGGCGAGCAGCCCGTCGAACTGCGGCAGTTGCGGAGCGATGTCGAGCGGGCGCCCGGACACGGTCACCACGACGACCGGGACCCCGGAGGCCTTCAGCTTGGCGACCGTGGCGAGGTCTTCCGCGTCGAGTCCGAAGCCGTTCGGACGATCTCCCTGTCCTTCCGCGTACGGCGTTTCGCCCACCACGGCGATGGCGACCTTGTAGCTGCCGTCGATTCCGTTACCCGCACGGTCATAGGTCACCGTGGTTCCCTTCCCCGCCCCCGACTTGATCCCGTCGAGGATGGTCGTGCCCGGGATCACCGGGCCGCTCTGGCCTTGCCAGGTGAGCGTCCAGCCGCCCGCCTGGTTGCCGATGTCGTTCGCGTTCTTGCCCGCGACGAAGATCTTGTTGTTCTTCTTCGCCAGTGGCAGCACACCGTCGTTCTTCAGCAGCACCTGGGATTCACGGACAGCCTGCCGGGCCAGTTCACGGTGTTCCTTGCTGCCGAACGTCTTCTGGAGCGAACGGTCGGTGTACGGGCGCTCGAACAGGCCGAGCTTGAACTTCTCCGCCAGGATGCGGCGGTTCGCGTCGTCGATCCGGTCGTGGGAAACACGGCCCGCTTCGACTTCGGCCTTGAGATAGGCGATGAACTGCGGCGCGTCCCACGGCACCATGAACATGTCGATGCCCGCGTTGACCGAGAGCCGCACCTCTTCGGGGGTGAAGCCTTCCTTGCCGTCGATCTGGTTGATCGCGTTGTAGTCCGAGATCACCAGGCCGGAGAACCGCAATTCCCGCTTGAGGACGTCGGTGATGAGGTACTTCTCGGCGTGCATGCGCACACCCTGGAAGCTGGAGAACGAGATCATCACCGAGCCGACGCCGCGGTCGATCGCCTCCCGGAACGGCGGGAGGTGGATCCGGCGCAGTTCGCGTTCGCCGATCTCGGTATTGCCCTGGTCGACGCCGTTCGTCGTGCCGCCGTCGCCGATGTAGTGCTTCGCCGTCGCGAGCACGGATCCCGGTTTCTCACCGAGCCTGCGCCCCTGGAGACCGGTGATGGCCGACGCGTTGGCGATGGCGTCGCGCGGGGATTCGCCGAAGGATTCGTAGGTCCGGCCCCAGCGATCGTCACGGGCGACGCACAGGCACGGCGAAAAGTCCCACTGCGGTCCGGTCCCGGCGACTTCCAGCGCCGTCGCGCGGCCGATTTTCTCGACCAGGCGCGGATTGTTGGCCGCGCCGAGGCCGATGTTGTGCGGGAAGATCGTCGCGCCGTAGACGTTGTTGTGGCCGTGCACGGCGTCGACGCCGTAGAGCGTGGGGATACCGAGCGGCGTCGAGATCGCCGCTCTCTGGTACGAGTCGACCATGTCGGCCCACCCGTTCGGCGTGTTGCTGGCGGGCACCGAGCCACCGCCGGAAAGCAAGGACCCCAGTTTGAGCGCGGCGGCCTGTTCGGGGGTGACCGCGCCGCGTTCGGCCTGGGTCATCTGGCCGATCTTGTCGTCGAGACTCATCCGCTTGAGCAGGTCGTTCACCCGCGCGGAGGTCGAAGCGTGGGGATTCTTGTAGACCGGGCCCGTGGTGGCGGACGCCACCGGCGACAGGGCCGAACCGGCCAGGAGCAGTCCTGCGAGCACTGTGGTTTGCGTCGTGCGAAGTGATCTTCTGACGCGGAGGCGGGACGACATTGGTTCCTCCGTAGCTCGAACAATCCATATGTTGCGCGCCACAACAAACTAACTCCACGTTCGGGTGTCCCAGGTCACAATTAGGCAACAGCGAGCCGTCGAGTACCTTCCTGAGGTGCGTTTCGTCCTTGCTTCCCAGTCCCCCGCCCGTCTCGGTGTCCTGCGTTCCGCCGGCTTCGACCCGAGCGTCGTCGTGTCCGGCGTCGACGAGGACGCCGTCGCCGCGTCCCTGACCGATCCGGCCCCCGAGGAGCTGGTCCGCGCGCTCGCCGCCGCGAAGGCCGAAGCGGTTTTCGAGGCACTCGGCGGCCACGGCGACATGGTCATCGTGGGCTGCGATTCGATGTTGTCGATCAACGGCGAAATGGTCGGGAAGCCGATCACGCCGGAGGCTGCACGCGAACGCTGGGCGGCGATGGCGGGCAAAACCGGCGAACTCCTGACCGGCCACGCGATCATCCGCGTCGAAAACGGCGTGAAGACGAAGGAAACGTCTGGCACCGAAGGCACCACTGTCCGCTTCGGCACACCTTCGCAAGAAGAGATCGAGGCGTACATCGCTTCCGGGGAACCGCTTCAGGTGGCGGGCGGATTCACACTGGACGGTCTCGGCGGCTGGTTCATCGAGGGAATCGACGGCGATTTCTCGAGCGTCATCGGGATCAGCCTGCCGCTGACCCGGCGTTTGCTGGCCGAGGTCGGCGTAAGCGTCATCGAACTGTGGACGCGTTCCACATCCTGAGACGACTCCCACACGATCGGGTGGTCCGGAAGAGTCCTGCTTCGCCGAGCGTTCTTCACGTTCGGGAAATCAGGAAACCTTCACGCACCGGAGTCGCCCCGTGTCTTTCATTCGGACCTATACAAGGCCAAAGGTCTTCGCGGCGGCGGTCCTCGGCTCGCTCGTCGTGGGCGCCCTGCTCGGCGTGCTCGCCAGGACGACCGAGGCGAGCTGGCTGACCGACCTGCTCGACCAGATCGGCACGATCTTCACCACGCTGCTGCAGATCGCGGTGATCCCGCTGGTCTTCACGGCGATCGTGGTCGGCATCAACAGCCTGCGCAATCTCGGTGGCGGCAAGAAGGCCGCGCGGCTGGGCGGCAAGACCGTCCTGTGGTTCGCGATCACGTCGTTCATCGCGTCGCTGATCGGCATCGCGGTCGCGAAGCTGTTCAACCCTGGCAGCGGCGGGCTCGGCGAAGGTGTCGCCGCGACGGCGAAGAACGCGGACAAGGCCGCCAAGAGCACCGAGAACTGGGGTTCCTGGAGCGCTTTCGTCGAAGGCCTGCTGCCCAAGAACTTCTTCACCGCCTTCACCGAGGGCGAGACGCTGCAGGTGCTGTTCCTCGCCGTGCTCATCGGCGCGGCCGCCTACAGCCTCGGCGACAAGGCCAAGCCATTCGTCGACTTCACCACCAGCGTTTTCGAGATCATCCAGCGCTACCTCGGCTGGGTCGTCCGGCTCGCCCCGATCGGCATCATCGGCCTGATCGGCGCCGCGGTCTCGAACTACGGTGACGCCCTGTTCCGGCCGCTGCTGTCCACCACCCTCGCGGTGTACGTCGGCTGCTTGCTGGTGCTGTTCGTGGTCTACCCGATTCTTCTGCAGTTCGTGGCGAAGGTCAGCCCGCTGACGTTCTTCTCGAAGGCGGGCACGGCAATCCAGTTCGCGTTCGCTTCGCAGTCTTCGGGCGCGACGCTGCCCCTGACCCGGCAGTCCGCCGTGAACCTGGGCGTCCAGCCCGCGTACGCCGCCTTCGCGACTCCGCTGGGCAGCGCGACGAAGATGGACGGCTGCGCCGCGGTGTTCCCCGCGATCGGCGCCATCTTCATCGCGAACCTGTCCGGTGTCTCGCTGAACATCTGGCAGTACGTCGGGATCGTCGTGGTCGCCGTGCTCGGCGCCCTGGCCACCGCGGGCACCACCGGCTGGCTGACCGCGCTGACCCTGACCACCGCGTTCATCGGGCTCGACGCGCAGCAGGTGGCGCTCGGGATCGCGCTGATCTACTCGGTGAACCCGATCATGGACATGATGCGGACCGCGACCAACGTCGCGGGCCAGATCGTCGTGCCGGTGGTCGTCGCGCGCAGCGAAGGCCTGCTGGACGACGACGTGCTCAACTCGCCGACGGATCCTTCGCCCACCCCCGACGGCGAAGCGGCTACTTCCGCGAAGGAGCCTGCCGCTGCGGGTGCTTGAGGTTCTTTGAAGTGAGCGTGCGGGCGGGTGTGTGGGTATAGGGACGTTGAGCGTCCCTATACCCACACACCTCTTACTCCGCGTAGTCGCACGCACTGACTGTGTGGATTTTGGGGCGTTAGATGACCTGAAATCCTCACAGTGAGGCGAGCACATCGGAGCCGCCCGGCGAAAAGAGAGCAAGGGACCTTTGCTATCACTTCTCTCAACGTCAAGAGAAGTGATAGCAAAGGTCCCTTACTCTCCCTCAGGGGCAGGCCCTCAGCTCCGCCTTCGTCAGCCGCACATCCGGCCACCCCCTCAGCTCCGAGGGCGCGGTGTACCGACGCGTGCAGCCGACCGAGCCGCGGGCGACGTCGTAGACCTCCGCGAGCACCGGCGCCGCCTGGCACCGCGCCGAACCGGACTGCGCGCCGGGGCATTCGTGCCGCACGACGATGACGTCCGCGATCCCGTCGGCGGTCACGTCGTTCAAGGCGACCGTCCCGGCGTCGGAGAAATACGGCTTCCCGGTGTCCCGCCAGATCCCGCCGCGCGCGACGAACAACTCGCCCGCCGAGCCCCCGCCCACTTCCCCACGCACCAGGCACACCGGCGTCGTGCCGTCGACACAGCGCAGAGAATCGCCCTTCAGGGTGACCCCCATGTCGTTGACGATCAGCGGGTACACGGTGTCCGCCCCGATCCGGACCACACCCTGTTTGCCCGCGTCGTCGGCCAGCAGCACGACGGGCAACCCGCCGACGGTCATCGCGCTGATCTCCCGGCACGCGGCGTCACCGCAGCTGACGCCGGGCGCGCTCGGGGCGGCGTCGGACACCGGAGGCACGCCAGGGGCACCGGCGGGCGCGGGAGCGGCGGGGCGGAGCAGGACGACGGCCACGATCACGCCTGCCGTCACCACCACCGCCAGCAGCGCGGTGAGCAGCACGGATCGCGGCGCCCGCGCTTCCTGAGTCCGCATATCCGAGAGCGTAAGTGATCTAGCGCAGAGTGCACGTCTATGTTGTTCCTGTGACGAACCCCGGACTGCCCAGCGCACTGTTCCTCCCGACGGCGAAAAAGCCGAAGGACTACACGAGCGCGGAGATCGAACTCCGCGCGACCAAGGACGGCCGGATGGCGCTGATCGCCTTCAGCACCGTGCAGCGACTGGTCGAGTGCTGCGGTCCGCACCAGCCTTGGGCACTGGTCAAATCCGAGCATCTCGGCCGGGTCCACCAGGCCCAGCCGTACGACCTGATCGTGCTCGATTCCGACCTTCCAGAAGAACTGCGGCACCGCTCCGCGCTGGTATAAACGAAGGTCACTGGGTGGCCTTGCTCTCACTAATCGGGGCGGGAACTTCCGTAAACTGCTGCGGAGCCGCATCGGGGCGGCCCGACGTGCGAACGCAGGAGGTACGGCGTGACCGAGCAGGCCGGCACAGGTGGTCCGGTGACCAAGATCCTGATCGCGAACCGCGGGGAGATCGCGGTACGGGTGATCAGGGCGGCGAAGGACGCCGGGCTGACCAGCGTGGCCGTCTACGCCGACCCGGACCGCGACGCACCCCACGTCCGTCTCGCGGACGAGGCCTTCGCCCTCGGCGGCACCACCGCGGCCGAGAGCTACCTCGTCTTCGACAAGCTGCTCGACGCCGCCAAGCGGTCGGGCGCGGACTCGGTCCACCCCGGCTACGGGTTCCTTTCCGAGAACGCGGACTTCGCCCAGGCCGTGATCGACGCCGGGCTCACCTGGATCGGGCCGAGCCCGCAGTCCATCCGCGACCTCGGCGACAAGGTCACCGCGCGCCACATCGCGCTGCGCGCCGGGGCTCCGCTCGTGCCAGGGACGAAGGACCCCGTCGCGAACGCCGACGAGATCGTCGCCTTCGCCGACGAGCACGGCTTGCCGGTCGCGATCAAGGCGGCGTTCGGCGGCGGCGGCCGCGGGCTGAAGGTCGCCCGCACCCGCGAGGAGATCCCGGAGCTCTTCGAATCCGCGACGCGCGAGGCGATCTCCGCCTTCGGCCGCGGCGAATGCTTCGTCGAGCGCTACCTGGACAAACCGCGCCACGTCGAGGCGCAGGTCCTCGCCGACCAGCACGGCAACGCCATCGTCGTCGGCACCCGCGACTGTTCGCTCCAGCGCCGCCACCAGAAGCTGGTCGAGGAGGCGCCCGCGCCGTACCTGACCGACGAGCAGCGCAAGCGCATCCACGAATCCGCGAAGGCGATCTGCAAGGAAGCCGGCTACTACGGCGCCGGGACCGTCGAGTACCTCGTCGCCGTCGACGGCACGATCTCGTTCCTCGAGGTCAACACGCGGCTGCAGGTCGAGCACCCGGTGTCCGAGGAGACCACGGGCCTTGACCTCGTGCGCGAGATGTTCCGTATCGCGCGCGGCGAGAAGCTGCGCATCACCGAGGACCCGGAACCGCGCGGCCACTCGATCGAGTTCCGCATCAACGGTGAGGACGCCGGTCGCGGCTTCCTGCCCGCGCCCGGCACCGTGACGAAGTTCGTCGCGCCGAGCGGCCCCGGCGTCCGCGTCGACTCGGGTGTCGAGTCCGGCAGCGTGATCGGCGGCCAGTTCGACTCGATGCTCGCGAAGCTGATCGTCACCGGTTCCGACCGGCAGAACGCGCTCGAGCGCAGCCGCCGCGCGCTGGCCGAGATGGTCGCCGACGGGATGGCGACGGTTCTGCCGTTCCACCGCGTGATCGTGGAAGACCCGGCCTTCGTCGGCGACGAGAACGGGTTCAGCGTGCACACCCGCTGGATCGAGACCGAGTTCGAGAACACCATCGAGCCGTTCGTGGCGCCGGAAGCCGCCGAGGCCGAGGAAGAGCCGCCGCGGCAGAACGTCGTCGTCGAGGTCGGCGGCCGCCGCCTCGAAGTGTCGCTCCCCGGCGGTTTCTCGCTCGACGCCGGTGGCGGCGGAACGGCAGTGAAGGCCAAGCCGCGCAAGCGCGCGGGCGGCACCAAGGCGGCGGTGAGCGGCGACGCGGTCACCGCGCCGATGCAGGGCACCATCGTCAAGGTCGCCGTCGAAGAGGGCCAGCAGGTCGAAGCGGGCGAGCTGGTCGTCGTGCTCGAAGCGATGAAGATGGAGAACCCGGTCACCGCGCACAAGGCGGGCACCGTCACCGGCCTCTCGGTCGAGGTCGGCGCCGCGGTGACGCAGGGCACCCAGCTGTTCGAACTGAAGGACTGATCCACCGGCGCGTCCCGGTGAGTCCATTGTGGACTCGCCGGGACCGGCGGATCAGCAGTACTGCTTCTCCACGTGGATGTCCTGGTCGGTACGGATCTTGTACCACCAGCCCGCCTTGCCCTTCCACGCCTCGTCCCACCAGAAGCCGGGGAAGGTCCAGGTGGACAGGGTGCCCTTGGCCTTGCATTTGACGTAGACGCCGTCCCAGTCCTGGTCCTTCGGGGTCTTCTGGCCGGGCTTGAGCCGCCGCCACTCGGTGCCGGGCTTCGGCCCGTTCGAGTCGAACGTGCGGATCGCCCAGATGTCGTGGCCGGACTTGTTGAGCACCGTGCCGCAGATCTTGCCCAAGCAGCCACCGCGCACCTCGGCATCGCCCTCCGGCGAGGTCGTGGCGCTCGCCGACGCCACGCCGAGCGGCAGCGCGGCGACCGCGATCCCGGCCGCCAGCGCGACCTTGGTGATGAACTTCCGCATGAGGTCCCCCTCTCGATCACGCCCGATTCCCGGACGCGTGACCAGGGTGAAGGGCACGGCGCGACCGCTACAACACCTTTGCGTCCTGGCGAAAAGACTGACGGATGTCGTGGTTGGCGGGGCCTCACCCGGCCTACCATCGCAAGGGTGAGCGAGGTTCCGTCACCGCGACTGCGGATCAGCGACCAGGATCGCGAGTCCGCGCTGGCCGCGCTCGGCGAGCACATGAGCGCCGGCCGGATCGACATCGACGAGTTCGGCGAGCGGTCCGCCCGGGTCACCGCCGCCAAGACACGCGGCGAGCTGTCCGAGGTCTTCGGCGACCTGCCGGAACCGCATCCGCGCTACGACACGCCTGGGACGGCGGTGAGCGAACCGGAGAAACCGGCGTGGGCGGACATCCCGCCGATGCAGCGCGTCATGGGCGCGCTCCTGCCGATCCTGTTCATCGCCACCATCGCGGTCATCATCACCACCGGCGTCACCTGGTGGTTCATCCTCGTCCCGATCGGGATCAGCGCCGTCGGCGAGGGCATCTGGGGCAAGGGCTGGGAGAACTCCCACAAGAAGCTCGGCAAGCGGCGCCGACGGGAGCTGGACGGCTGATCCGCCCGTAGACTCGGGACGTGAGTGCCGAGAGACCGGACATGCGGCTGAGCGACGCCGAACGCCAAGACGCGCTCGAAGCGCTGGAGGAGCATGTCCGCACCGGCAGACTCGACCTCGACGAGTTCGGGACGCGGTCGGCGAAGATCAGCGCGGCGAGGATGGCCAGCGAGCTCGAACCGCTGTTCACCGACCTGCCCTCGCCCCGCCCCAGCGCGCTGCTCCCCCTGCCTCCGATGCCCGGAGTCGCGCAGGCGTCCGCGAAGAACGAGGTCCAGCCGTCCAAATGGCTGACGGCCAGCGCGGTGCCGATCGCCGCGGCGGTCGCGATCGCACTGTTCTTCTTCACTCGCGGGACGTTCCTCGTCTTCCTGCTGCCACTGGCGGTCGCGCTGATCATGAGCCGCCGCCGCTGAAGGGCCGGTTACCCTCGAAGGGTGGAACCGGTGGAGATCAACGCGGGCGAGTACTACCTGCGGCAACTGCGGGCGGACAAGGCCCTCGACGACCGTCCGGCGCTGGTCGCGGCCTTCGCCGACCCGACGCACCGCAAGTACGTCCTGAACTATCGCTTGCGGGACCTCGACGAGGCGACCGAGTACGTCGCGCTGCGGGCCGCCCAATGGGCGGGTGACGAGCGCTGTTCGTGGGCGGTGGCCGAGCCGACGACCGGGGATCTGCTGGGCGAGGTCGGCCTGCGGGACCTGGATCTCGACGCCGGGTACGCGGAGGCGTCGGTCTGGGTGCGCGCGGCGTCGCGGGGCAAAGGGGTCGCGAGCACCGCGCTCAACGCGGCTCTGCGCTTCGGTTTCGGCGGGCTCGGCCTGCGCGAGGTCAGCTACCGCTACGAAGAGACCAACGAGATTTCGGCCTCGGTCGCCCGCAAATGCGGGTTCACCCTGGTCGGGCCGGAACTGGAGCCCGCCCCGACCGGGGAACGCCTCATCCGCTGGCGCCGCACCGCCTGACCTGCGTTTAGCAGGCTAAACGCGATCTGCCGGTCAGAAGGGGTAGGTCGGCGGCGGGTTCCGGACGGTGACCCACCGGGTCTCGGTGAACGCCTCGATGTTCGCCGCCGCGCCGCCGAAGCGGCTTCCGGTGCCCGAAGCGGCGACGCCGCCGAAGGGGCTGTTCGCCTCGTCGCTGACCGTCTGGTCGTTGATGTGCACGATCCCGGTCGGGACGCGGTCGGCGAGCTCCAGTCCTTTGAGGACATCGCGCGTGACGATCCCCAGCGAGAGCCCGTACTCGCTCGCCGTCGCGAGGCGGACGGCCTCCTCCGCGTCGGAGAACCGCACGACCGGCGCGACCGGGCCGAAGATCTCGTTGGCGACCGCGGGCGCCGTCGACGGCACGTCGGCGAGCACCGTCGCGGCGTAGAACAGCCGGTCGTACTCGGCGCCGGCGGCGACCCGCGCCCCCGCCGCGACGCTGGCCGTGACCAGTTCGTGGATCTTGTCCCGCTGCCCGGCGTCGATGATCGGCCCGAGCGCGACCTCGTCCCGCGCCGGGTCGCCCACCCGCAACGCGGCCGCCTTCGCCGCCAGCCGCTCGACGAAGTCGTCGTAGAGCCGCTCATGCACCAGGTGCCGCCCGGTGGTCATGCAGATCTGGCCCTGATGGAAGAAGGAACCGAACGCGGCGACCCCGGCGGCTTCGTCGACGTCCGCGTCGTCGAGCACGATGAGCGCGGAGTTCCCGCCCAGCTCCAGATGCGCCCGCTTCAGGTGCTTCCCGGCGAGTTCGCCGACCTTGCGCCCGGCGCCGGTCGAGCCGGTGAACGAGATGACCCGCACCGCCGGATGCGTCACCAGCGTCTCGCCGACGTCCGCGCCGCCCGGCAGCATCTGCAGCACCCCCGGCGGCAGTCCTGCTTCCTCGAAGATCCGCGCGAGGACCACGCCACCGGTGACGGCGGTGCGCGGATCCGGCTTGAGGATGACCGCGTTCCCCAGCGCGAGCGCCGGCGCGACCGAGCGGATGCCGAGGATGATCGGCATGTTGAACGGCGAGATCACCGCGACGACACCGGCCGGAACACGGCGCGCCATCGAAAGCCGCGGCTCCTCGCTCGGCAGCAGTTCGCCGTACGGGCGTCCGGGCAGAGCCGCCGCCTCGTAGCACTCCTGCTCCGCGACGTGCAGCGAAAAGCCCGCGACTCCCGGCACTGCGCCGACCTCGCGGACGTTCCACCAGCGGATCTCGTCGGCGTGCTCGGACCACAGCCGGGCGGCTTTGCGCAGGACGGCGGCCCGCTGGACGTGCGGTGTCGCCGCCCAGGCCCGCTGCGCCTCGGCCGCCGTTTCCGCCGCCTTCGCGGCGTCTTCGGCCGAGGCGATCCCCACGCTTCCCAGCACCGCTCCGGTCGCGGGCTCCGTGACGTCACGGACGCCACCGGTCCCTGGCACCCAGGAACCTCCGGCGAAGATCCGGTCCGTCCACGTCGACGAGTCGAGAAACACCAGCAGGCCGCCTTCCATCTCGAGAGACGGCCCGACGCTATGCCAGATTCACCGGATCAGGCAACGATCCCTGCGCGCGTGGCACACCACGCGGCGGGGACGATCAACTCACCGGTTCGATGATCCCCGAGCGCGCTTCCGGCGCGGCCGAGCGCAACGCGTCGGCGGCCTCGTCGCTCGGCTGCGACTGGGACTCCCGTTCCGCGTCGACCCGCGCCTTGTACACCTCGACTTCGCGGTTCTCCTCATCCTTCGACCAGCCGAGCACTTCGCCCACCAGCGTGGCGACCTGCGCGGCGCAGTCGACGCCGCGGTGCGCGTACTCGATCGAGATCCGCGTCCGGCGCGCGAGCACGTCTTCCAGGTGGAGCGCGCCCTCGTGGCTGGCCGCGTACACGACCTCGACACCGAGGTAGTCCGGAGCGTGCTCCAGCGGCTTCAGCAGTTCCGGACGTCCTTCGCCGAGCGCGAGGACCTCGTGCACCATCGAGCCGTACCGGTCGAGCAGATGACGCACGCGGTACGGGTGCAGCCCGTGCTCGCTCGCCAGGTGGTCGGCCTGATTGACCAGCGCGTGGTACCCGTCGGCGCCCAGCAGCGGCACCTTGTCCGTGATGGACGACTGCGGCCTGCCCGGAAGATCGACGGCCGCGGCGTCGACGGCGTCTGCCGCCATCACCCGGTACGTCGTGTACTTGCCGCCCGCGATCGCGACCAGCCCCGGCGCGACGCGCGCGACCGCGTGCTCACGCGAAAGCTTCGACGTCTCTTCGCTTTCCCCGGCCAGCAAAGGCCTGAGCCCCGCGTAGACGCCCTCGATGTCGTCGTGCGTCAGCGGTGTCGCGAGCACGGTGTTGACGTGTTCGAGGAGGTAGTCGATGTCGTGCTTGGTCGCGGCGGGATGCGCGAGGTCGAGGTTCCAGTCGGTGTCGGTGGTCCCGACGATCCAGTGGTTACGCCACGGGATGACGAACAGCACGGATTTCTCGGTGCGCAGGATCATGCCGGATTCCGAGACGATCCGGTCGCGCGGGACGACGATGTGCACGCCCTTGCTCGCCCGCACGCGGAACCGGCCGCGGCCGCCGGAAAGGCGCTGCAGCTCGTCGGTCCACACGCCGGTGCAGTTGACCACCGCGGAGGCGTGGATCTCGGTCTCGCGGCCGTCCTCGACGTCGCGCACGCGGACACCGGAGATGCGGTCCGCCTCGCGGAGGAAACCGACCACCTGGGTGGAGGTGCGCACCACGGCGCCGTAGTGCGCGGCGGTGCGGGCGACGGTCATCGTGTGGCGCGCGTCGTCGGCTTGCGCGTCGTAGTAACGGATCCCGCCGATCAACGCGGACCGCTTCAGCGCCGGGACCATCCGCAGCGCGCCCGCGCGGCTCAGGTGTTTCTGGCCGGGGACCGACCGCGCCCCGCCCATCGTGTCGTACATCAGCAGCCCGGCCGCGGTGTACGGGCGCTCCCAGACCCGGTGGGTCAGCGGGTACAGGAAGCTGACCGGCTTCACCAGATGCGGGGCGATCGTGGTCAGCATCAGCTCGCGTTCCCGCAGGGCTTCCCGCACCAGACCGAATTCCAGCTGTTCGAGGTAACGGAGCCCGCCGTGGAAGAGCTTGCTGGACCGGCTCGACGTGCCAGAGGCGAGGTCGCGCGCTTCGACGAGGGCGACCCGAAGGCCGCGTGTCGCGGCGTCGAGCGCCGTGCCCGCCCCGACCACTCCGCCGCCGATGACGACGAGGTCGAACTTGTCCTCACCCAGCCGCTTCCAAGACTCTTCCCGCTTGAGCGGTCCCAGCCTGGCGGGGCTGTTTTCGGCTTCGCGCTGAGAGCTTGCCACGTGACATTCC
Organism: Amycolatopsis sp. NPDC057786; assembly: GCF_042797905.1. NCBI lineage: Bacteria > Bacillati > Actinomycetota > Actinomycetes > Pseudonocardiales > Pseudonocardiaceae > Amycolatopsis > Amycolatopsis sp. NPDC057786. Next base: position 18,919 of record NZ_JBHVKW010000058.1, on the reverse strand, counting down.
TCCTTGGTGCCGCTGTGGCTCCAGCATCGCACGATCGGCCGCGACCGGTCCGTTATGCGGGTGACACGTGTGGCGTAACCCTCGTCGATCTTGGAAGGATTGGTGCCCACGATGCCTGGAATGAACAAATACGCGACGGTAACGTGCCACGGACGTGGGTCGGCAAGGGCGCCGTAGCACACCGTGTTCGACCCTGCGCGGAATGTCCAAAGTGGAGGTCAAGCGGTGAGTGCAGGAGCCATATTCGTCTGGGAACTGCTGGGAACGGCGGTCCTGATCCTGTTGGGTAACGGCGTGGTCGCCAACCACGTGTTGCGCAAGAACAACGGCCACAACGGCGGCGTCGTGATGATCACCTTCGGGTGGGCGTTCGCGGTCTTCGCCGGTGCCAGCATCGCCGCGCCGAGTGGCGCGCACCTGAACCCCGCGGTGACGCTGGGCCTCGCCATCGCGGACAAGACGAAGTGGGCGGACGTCCCGCTCTACTTCGCCGGGCAGATGGTCGGCGCGATCCTCGGCGCCGTGCTCTGCTGGGCCGCCTACAAACTGCAGTTCGACGATCACCCGCAGCGCGACGAGACGCTCGGCATCTTCTCGACCGCGCCGCAGATCCCGAACAAGGCGTGGAACCTCGTCACCGAGATCATCGGCACCTTCGTGCTGGTCGCGTGGATCCTGCTCAGCCCGGTCTACGCCGCGGCCGAAGGCGGCACGCCGAACTTCGGCAACTCCGCGCTCGGCTACGCCGGTGTGGCGTTCGTCGTGCTGGTCATCGGCCAGTCCCTCGGTGGCCCGACCGGTTACGCCATCAACCCGGCCCGCGACCTCGGCCCCCGTATCGCGTACGCGTTCCTGCTGCCGATCAAGAACAAGGCCAACCCGAACTGGGGCTACTCCTGGGTCCCGGTCGCAGGCCCGCTGGTCGGCGGTGCCCTGGCCGCCCTGCTGTTCCTCGCCGTCCACAACCTGACCTGAGGCCCTGTGGCGGAGCTGAAGATGTACCGCGAACCGGACCGAACGAGTGAACCCGCCCCTGCCGAAGGCCCCGCTATCGCGGTGGCAGGGCGCCTTGTCCGCCATGGTGACATGGCAGGCGAGGCCGCGCCCTGCCGACGTCGATCGCGGACGCGGGTTCACCAACAGACACACAGACTGGAGCTTCGATGACTTCGTACGTAGCCGCGATCGACCAGGGCACCACGTCGACCCGCTGCATGATCTTCGACCACTCCGGCCGCGTGGTCGCCGTGGACCAGCGGGAGCACGAGCAGATCTTCCCGAAGGCGGGCTGGGTCGAGCACAACGCCGAAGAGATCTGGGAGAACACGCGGGCCGTCGCCGCGGGCGCGCTGGCCAAGGGCGACCTGGTCGCGAGCGACATCGTCGCGGTCGGCATCACCAACCAGCGCGAGACCACGCTGGTCTGGGACCGCACCACCGGCAAGCCGGTGTACAACGCGATCGTCTGGCAGGACACCCGCACCGACAAGATCGTCGCCGACCTGGGCGCGCTCGGCGGCGGGCAGGAGCGCTACCGCGCGAAGGTGGGGCTGCCGCTGGCGACCTACTTCTCCGGCCCGAAGATCAAGTGGATCCTCGACAACGTCGAAGGTGCCCGCGCGAAGGCCGAAGCCGGTGACCTGATCTTCGGCAACATGGACACCTGGGTGCTGTGGAACATGACCGGCGGGGTCGACGGCGGCGTGCACGTCACCGACCCGACCAACGCGTCGCGGACCATGCTGATGGATCTCGACACGCTGACCTGGGACGCCGGGATCGCCGAGGAGATGACGATCCCGCTGTCGATGCTTCCGGAGATCCGGTCGTCTTCGGAGACCTACGGCAAGGTCCGGGAGAAGGGCGCGCTGGCCGGAGTCCCGATCTCGGGCATCCTCGGCGACCAGCAGGCGGCGACCTTCGGGCAGGCGTGCCTCTCGCCGGGTGAAGCCAAGAACACCTACGGCACCGGCAACTTCATGCTGCTCAACACGGGCACCGAGAAGGTCATGTCGGACAACGGACTGCTCACCACGGTCTGCTACAAGATCGGCTCGAACGACACGGTGTACGCGCTCGAAGGCTCGATCGCGGTCACCGGTTCGCTCGTGCAGTGGCTGCGGGACAACCTCGGCCTGATCGGTTCGGCGGCCGAGGTCGAGCAGCACGCCCGCACCGTCGAGGACAACGGCGGCGCGTACTTCGTGCCGGCGTTCTCGGGGCTCTTCGCGCCGTACTGGCGTTCCGACGCCCGCGGCGCGATCGTCGGCCTCACCCGGTTCGTCAACAAGGGACACATCTCGCGGGCGGTCCTGGAGGCGACGGCCTTCCAGTCGCGCGAGGTGATCGACGCGATGAACGCCGACTCCGGTGTCCCGCTGAAGTCCCTGAAGGTCGACGGCGGGATGGTCGTCAACGAGCTGCTCATGCAGTTCCAGGCCGACATCCTCGGTGTGCCCGTGATCCGGCCGGTGGTCAACGAGACCACCGCGCTGGGCGCCGCCTACGCGGCCGGTCTCGCGGTCGGCTTCTGGGAGAGCGAAGACGACATCCGCAACAACTGGGCGCAGGACAAGCAGTGGGACCCGTCGATGGACGAGGCCCGCCGCGAGTCCGAGTACCGGAACTGGAAGAAGGCGGTCACGAAGACCTTCGACTGGGTCGACGAAGACTGATCTGCCGCTTTGCGCGTGAAGGCCCCCTTCCCCTCGGTCGGGGGCCTTCACGCGTTACGGGTCGAGATCATCCGGGCGAACACGATGACGTTGTCGAGGTAGTTGCGCGACGCCTTGTCGAAGACCCCGCCGCAGGTGATGAGCCGCAGTTCCGGCTCGGTGGTGTCGCCGTAGACGGCGTCGGTGGGGAACCTTTCCTTCGCCACCCGCTCGACCTTCGTGACCGCGAACTCGGCCGTCACGCCGTCCTTGCGGGCGATCGAGACCTTGTCGCCGGGCGCCAGTTCCTTCAGCCGGAAGAAGATGCCCTTCTGCTGGTTCCCGTCCACGTGCCCGAGGATCACCGAAGGCCCGACTTCCCCCGGTGTCGGCCCGTGCACGTACCAGCCCGCCTGCATCGGCCGGGTCACCGGCGGTACCTCGATGGTGTTGTCCGCGTTGAGCCCCAGCGGAATCAGGCTGGACCTCGCCTCGATCACCGGCACGTCGATCGACACCGGATCGGCCTTCGGCAGCCCGCGGGTGACCGCGTCCGGCGCGGCGCTCGACGGCACCTCGGTCTGCTCCGTGGCTCGCGGCGGCGTGACCTCGTCGCATCCGGACAGGAAGAACGCCAAGACGGCCGCCAGAACCACCGATGCCCGTCGCGTCATGCTCACCCCTTTCGGGAAGCGGTCAGGACGCCATGCTTCCGTCGCCCGCTTGAGCGGCACCGGAAGGCACCGCGCTCACCTGCCGGGGAGGAACGGTGAACGTTGCCGTATAAGACTTTCCGTTGCAGTTGACGGTCAACGGGTAGCTGCCGGGCGCGGTGCCGTCGTTGAGTTCGACCTCGGCGCTGACGTTCGCCGGGACGCCGATCAGCGGGCCGTAGTCGTACTTCCCGATGCCCAGCACCGGCGAAGAGAACGTCGTCGACGCCGGCGCCTTCAACCCGTCGCCGCCGGGGCAGCGCGCCAGCGCCACGTTGGAGTCGCCGTGCACGTATTTGTTGACGAGCCCGAGTTCGTAGGCGGTGTCGTCGTTGAGCTGCACCGTGACACCGGGATCCGCCTCGGGTTGCTGCGCGAAACCGGCCGACGCGCCCGCCAGCACCGTCGCACCGATCGCCACCACTCCGGCGAGAACCCTGCGAATCACGGAAACCCCTAGCTGTCAACGAAACACCGACACGCGCTAGACGCGGGCGCCCCCGCGAGGGTTGCCTCCCCGGCGGGGATCAGTCCAAATCGTCGTGGCGCATCAACTGGCGGCCCGCCTCGGTGATCGACCCGGACAGCGACGGGTACACCGAAAATGTCAGTGCCAGATGTTCCACTGTGAGCTGGTTCTGGACGGCGAGCGCGATGGGAAGGATGAGTTCGCTCGCCGTCGGCGCCACGACCACCCCACCGACGACCACGCCGGTGGCGGGGCGGCAGAACAGCTTCACGAAACCGCGTCGCAGGCCTTCCATCTTCGCGCGGGCGTTCGTCGCGAGCGGGAGCATGATGGTGCGGGCGGGCACTTCACCCGAGTCGATCGCCTGCTGGCTGATGCCGACGGTCGCGATCTCGGGGTGGGTGAACACGTTGGCGGCGACGGTCTTGAGCTTGATCGGCGCGACACCCTCGCCGAGCGCGTGCCACATCGCGATGCGGCCCTGCATGCTGGCCACGGAGGCGAGCATGAGCACCCCGGTGCAGTCGCCGGCGGCGTAGATGCCGGGCGCGCTGGTGCGGGAGACCCGGTCGACGCCGATGAAGCCGCCAGGGCCGGGCTCGATGCCGACCTTCTCCAGGCCGATGTCGGTGGTGTTGGGCACCGAACCGACGGTCATCAGCGCGTGGCTGGCTTCGATCACGCGGCCGTCGGAGAGGTGGATCTCGACGCCCTTTTCGGTGCGCTCGACCTTGTCGGCGCGGGCCTGCTTGACGACCGTGGTGCCGCGCTGGGAGAAGACCTCTTCGAGCACGGCGGCGGCGTCGGCGTCCTCGTGCGGGAGCACGCGGTCGCGGCTGGACACGACGGTGACCTTGACACCCATCTCGGTGTAGGCCGAGGCGAACTCGGCGCCGGTGACACCCGATCCGATGACGGCCAGGTGCTCCGGCAGCTCGCGCAGGTCGTAGAGCTGGCGCCAGTCGAGGATGCGCTCGCCGTCCGGCACGGCGCCGGGCAGCACGCGCGGGGTGGCGCCGGTGGAGATGAGGACGACGTCGGCGTCGAGCACCTCGGTCGAGCCGTCGGGGGCGGTGACGGCGACCTTGTGCGTGGCGAGCCCGGCCTCTTCGTCGTCGAAGCGGGCCTGGCCGATGACGACGCGGACGCCCTCGCGCTGGACGCGGGCGCGGATGTCGGCGGACTGCGCGAGCGCGAGGCCCTTCACCCGGCCGTGGACGGTCGGCAGGTCGACGCTGGTGTCGGCCATGTCGGTGTTGATGCCCAGCTCACGGAGGTCGTGCATGTTCGCCAGCGCGCCGGAGGAGGCGATGAACGTCTTCGAGGGGACACAGTCGTAGAGCACGCACGCGCCGCCGAGGCCGTCACGCTCGACGATGGTGACGTCGGCTCCGTGCTGTGCCGCGACCAGTGCCGCTTCGTAACCGGCGGGGCCTCCGCCCATGATCACGATCTTGGTCACTGGTCTCCTCCTCGCAGCGGTGTCTGTGACTGCGTTTACCGTACGCGGGCGACCGTTGGGCGGATTGAGTGGCCGGACACGGCATGTGCGTCCAGCCGGGTGACCGCCGGGTCGCTAGGCTGTGGCCGTGCCGTTGTATGCCGCGTATGGATCCAATATGGAGCCCTCCCAGATGTTGGAGCGCGCTCCCCACTCGCCCATGGCCGGCACCGGCTGGCTGGAGGGCTGGAGGCTGACCTTCGGGGGCGAAGACCTCGGCTGGGAAGGCGCGCTGGCGACCATCGTCGAAGACCCGGCCTCCCGGGTCTTCGTGGTGCTGTACGACGTCACGTCGCTGGACGAACCCAACCTCGACCGCTGGGAAGGCGGCGAGCTGGGCATTCACTCCAAGATCCGGCTCCGCGTGCAGACCATGGACGGCTCCGTGCTGGCGTGGCTGTACGTCCTGGACGCCTACGAGGGCGGCCTCCCTTCCGCGCGCTACCTCGGCGTGCTGGCCGACGCGGCCGAGGCCGCGGGTGCCCCCGCCGACTACGTCGACGCCCTCCGGACCCGCCCCTGCCAAGGCATCAGCGGCTGACGCCGCGAGCTGTCCATCTGATCACGCGTGTCGTCCGTCCAATCACGCGTGTCGTCCATCTGATCACGCGACCGCGCGCCTTTCGAACGCCCTGGACAGCTCGGCCAAGAAACGTTGAGGATCGCGCAGGTCAGCTGCCGACGCCCGGATCGTGATCCACCCCCGTCCAGCCATCCGTGCGTCTCGCTCGGAGTCGTAGTCCTGGCGCCCCTCGTGAGAGGCGAAGCCGTCGTACTCCACGGCGATCCGCCGCGAAGGCCACGCCATGTCGAGTACGTACAACGTCCGACCGTCGATCGTGGTGATCTCGTACTGCGCCTCCGGTATCGGGAACCCTGCCTCGACGACGATCAACCGGAGGATGCTTTCCGGCGGGGAATCCGCCTTTCCGGTCGCCAGGTCGAGCAGCATGACGGCCCTGTGGATACCTCGCCGGTCGCGGCGGTCCACGACTCTGTCCCGAACGTTGGCACGCAGGGCTCGGACATGATCCGGCACAAGCCCGTGCATCGCCTCGTCCAAAGCGGCGAACGCGGTGCGCTTGGGCCCATCACAGAGGAAGTCAGCCAGTGCCAGGTCCAAGGAAAACGTGGAGAGCCCATCGAGCTCGACGATATCCGAGGGCTGGAAATCGGCTTGATGGATGATCAACCCCGGCTTCGACTTGATCCGCCGCGAGTATGGCACCGTCACGTGGATGCGCGTGTCGTCCACGGCCGAAATCCCATGTAGCGCAAGGGCTGTAGCTCCGGACAGCGCCGACGGCTGTCCTACCACGAGCAGCGCGGCCTGAGCCCGGGTGGTCAGTTTCAGCAGATCCGCGGCATGCACCACCACGCCCCGCCATGGCTGAGCGAGGGCACCGGTGGCCAACCCTTCAAGAACCCTCCGGCGCCCCAGAACCTCGTCGGCCTCACTACGCGAGACCGCCCCATGTCGTCCTCCCCAGTCGATCATGACTTCGAGGATCGTCGGTTTCAGCGCCTCGGGAAAGGCCTGTCATCCACACCTGTGGATAACTCCAAGACTGTGGATAACCCTGTGGACAGGTGTTCGACACCGGAAGTGGCGAACACCTGTGACCAGGTGGACGACACGCGTGATCAGACGGACGACACGCGTGACTGGATGGACGTCAGGCCAGGGTGGCCAGGGCCGTGTGGACCAGCGTGCGGACTCCGCACAGGAGCGAACGCTCGTCGAGGGTGAAGGTCGGGCGGTGGATGTCGGCCATCGGGCCTTCGCCGGACCAAACGCCGAGGCGGGCGAAGGCGCCTTGGACGTGCTCCAGGTACCACCCGAAGTCCTCGCCGCCGGACGACTGTTCGGTTCCGGCGACGGCGGTCTCACCCAGCGCGGCTTCGACGCCGGCCCGCATCAGGGCGTGCGACTCGGGATCGGAGACGACCGGCGGCACACCGCGGCGGTAGTCGAGCGAGAACCCGACCCCGGTCGGCGCGAGCAGCGACTCCACCGAAGCCGCGACGAGCGGCTCCAGCATCGTCCAGACCTCGTGGTCCGCGGTGCGGAGCGTGCCGCGCAGCACCCCGTCCTGCGGGACGGCGTTGGCGGCCTGCCCGGCGTGCACCGCGCCCCAGACCAGCACGGTCCCGGAGCGCGGGTCGACCCGCCGCGAGAGGACCGCGGGCAGCGACGTGATCACGGTGCCCAGCGCGTGCACCAGGTCCGCGGTCAGATGCGGCCGCGAGGTGTGCCCGCCCGGCGACGTGAGCCGCAGCTCGATGAGGTCGGCGGCCGACGTCAGCGCGCCTTCGCGCAGGCCGACCTTGCCGACCTCGAGCCGCGGGTCGCAGTGCAGCCCGTAGATCCGCTCGACGCCTTCCATCGCGCCCGCGGCGATCATGTCCAGCGCGCCGCCGGGCATGACCTCCTCGGCGGGCTGGAAGATCAGCCGCACGCGGCCGGGCAGCTCCGGCGCGCCCGCCAGCGCCCGCGCCGCGCCCAGCAGGATCGCGGTGTGCGCGTCGTGCCCGCACATATGCGCGGCGCCGTCGGTCTTGGAGGCGTACGGAAGCCCGGTGGCCTCGGTCAGCGGCAGCGCGTCCATGTCGGCGCGCAGCGCGACACAGCGGTCACCGCTGCCGATGTCGCAGACCACGCCGGTGCCCGTGGGGAGCACCCATGGCTTGAGCCCGACCGAGCGGAGCAGGGACATGACCATTTCGGTCGTGGCGAACTCGTGGCGGGAGAGCTCCGGGTGCGCGTGGATGTGACGGCGCCACGCGACGACGTCGGTGGCGTTCGCGCGGAGCCAGTCGTCGAGCCAGAAAGGGCCGCGTCCGGCACCCAGATCATGCACAGGTGCCATGCTGACGCCGGCCTCGGAGATCAGCGCGGTGGACGCCTCTATAGGGGCAACGACGCGACCTTCGGGGTCGCCTGGAATGTCCGGACGTGAATCGAGCACCGTCACGCCGCACCTCCTCCCGCGACACAGTCACCTTCGTCTACCACCGTACGAGTGGTCTCTGAAGGCACGCTGGGTGCCGTTCGATCTGTGATACGCATTTGCGATAGATCGTGCACCATGCAGATGACAAGCCGCTCGTCGAGTGATCGAGCCGGAGACGGCCGGTAGTGGATCTGCGATGAACGGCTGCGAGAGTTCGGCCCGGGCTAAGCGGAGAGTCCTTCTACTTACCGGTAGCGGCTCAGGACTTCTTCTTCTTGGCACGAGCGCGGCGGCCGAGGATCACCAGGCCGAGCAAGATGGCCGCGGCGACGCCCGCGATGATCTTCCGTTTGGTCTCCTGGCTGTTGGCCTTGTCGGTCTCGGCGGGGTCGAGCACCGGCCCGGGAGGCGCCTGCGACGGCACCTCGTGCACCGCCGCTGCCTGCGCGATCACCGGCGCGGATGCCTGGATCTCCGTGAACGGCGCAGCCTGCGCGACCGGCGCGCAGACGACCAGCCCGGCGGCGACGAGTCCGGCAAGCTGCCCGAGACGAGACCTTTTCGGCATGACTCCCTTTCGACGGCGTGGCGCGAATCCGATTCTGCACTCTGCCGGGTTCCCGCGTCAGCCGCCACGCGGAGGACCGGAGAACGCCTCCAGAATCCGTTGCGCGGCCAGCGTCGGGGTCAGTTCACCGTCCCGGACCGCCCGCTCGACGTCCGGAACGACCGCTCGCACGTCCGGATGCGAAGCGAGCCGTCCGAGGAGCTGTTCCCGGACCATCGACCAGGTCCACTCCACCTGCTGCCGTCGTCGCCGCCCGTCGAGTTCACCCGAAGCGGTCAAAACGTCGCGGTGACGGCCGATTTCGGCCCACACGTCGTCCAGTCCGACGTCGGTGAGCGCGCTGCACGTCAGCACCGGGGGCGTCCACTCGGCGTCGCGTCCGTAGATCATCCGCAACGCGCCGGCGAGTTCGCGGGCCGCGCGTTTCGCGTCGCGTTCGTGGTCGCCGTCGGCCTTGTTGACCGCGATGACGTCCGCCAGTTCGAGGACACCCTTCTTGATGCCCTGCAACTGGTCCCCGGTGCGGGCCAGGGTCAGGAACAGGAAGTGGTCGACCATGTTCGCCACGGTCACCTCGGACTGCCCGACACCGACGGTCTCGACCAGCACGATGTCGTACCCGGCCGCCTCCATCAGCACGATCGTTTCGCGGGTCGCCCGTGCGACACCGCCGAGCGTGCCCGAAGTCGGCGAAGGGCGGATGAACGCCTTCGGGTCCACCGCGAGCCGCGCCATCCGGGTCTTGTCACCGAGGATCGAGCCGCCGGTCCGCGTCGACGACGGGTCGACGGCCAGCACGGCGACCTTGTGCCCGGCCCCGGTCAGATCCGTGCCGAGCTGGTCGATGAAGGTCGACTTGCCGACACCGGGAACGCCGGTGATGCCGACGCGCCGCGCGCCGCCCGCGTGCGGGAGCAGCTCGACCAGCAGTTCCTGCGCCTGCGCCCGGTGGTCGTCCCGGTTGGACTCGACGAGCGTGATCGCCCGGGACAGCAGGCCGCGGTCACCCGCGAGGACGCCCTTGGCCAGCGCTCCGACGTCGATCTTGCGCGGCAAGTTTCACGACTCCTGGGCGGTCAGCTGTCCGATGAGGTCGATCGCCGCTTCGGCGATCACCGTGCCGGGCCCGAAGATCGCCGCCGCGCCCGCCGCGCGCAGCTCTTCGTAGTCCTGCGGCGGGATGACGCCGCCGACCACGACGATGATGTCCTCACGGCCCTGTTCGGCGAGTTCGGCGCGCAGCGCGGGGACCAGCGAAAGGTGGCCCGCCGCCAGCGACGAAACGCCGATGACGTGCACGTCGGCCTCGATCGCCTGCCGCGCGACCTCCCCGGGGGTGGAGAACAGCGGGCCGACGTCGACGTCGAAACCGATGTCGGCGAAGCCGGTCGCGATCACCTTCTGGCCGCGGTCATGGCCGTCCTGTCCCATTTTCGCGACCAGGATCCGGGGACGGCGGCCTTCCTCCTCGGCGAACTTCTCGACCAGTTCGCGCGCCTGCTCGACGTTCTCGGTCTTGCCGACCTCCTCGCGGTACACACCGGAGATGGTACGAATCTGGCCGGCGTGCCGCCCCCAGATCTTCTCCAGCGAGTCGGAGATCTCGCCGACGGTGGCCTTCGCCCGCGCGGCGTCGATGGCCAGCGCGAGCAGGTTGCCGTCGGATTGGGCGCCCGCCGTGAGCCGCCGCAACGCGTCCTGAGTGGCGTCCTCGTCCCGTTCTTCGCGCAGCCGCCGCAGTTTCTCCAGCTGCTGCGCGCGCACCCCGGCGTTGTCGACCTTGAGCACGTCGATCTGCTCGTCGTCGGTGACCTGGTACTTGTTGACGCCGATCACCGGCTGACGGCCGGAGTCGATCCGCGCCTGCGTCCGCGCCGCGGCCTCTTCGATGCGCAGCTTCGGGATACCGGCGTCGATCGCCTTCGCCATCCCTCCCGCCTGCTCGACCTCGGTGATGTGGCCCCACGCCTTGCGCGCGAGGTCGTAGGTCAGCTTCTCGACGAACGCGCTGCCGCCCCACGGGTCGATCACGCGCGTAGTGCCGGATTCCTGTTGCAGCAGCAACTGCGTGTTCCGCGCGATGCGCGCGGAGAAGTCGGTCGGCAGCGCCAGCGCCTCGTCGAGGGCGTTGGTGTGCAACGACTGCGTATGCCCCTGGGTCGCCGCCATCGCCTCGACACAGGTGCGGACGACGTTGTTGTAGACGTCCTGCGCGGTCAGGGACCAGCCCGACGTCTGCGAGTGGGTCCGCAGGCTCAAAGACTTGGAGCTCTTGGGGTCGAAGCCCTTCACCAGCTTGGCCCACAGGAGGCGTGCCGCGCGGAGTTTCGCGACCTCCATGAAGAAGTTCATCCCGATCGCCCAGAAGAAGGACAGGCGCGGCGCGAACTTGTCGACGTCCAGCCCGGCTTCGACTCCGGCGCGGATGTACTCGACGCCGTCCGCGAGCGTGTACGCCAGCTCCAGGTCGGCGGTCGCCCCGGCTTCCTGCATGTGGTAGCCGGAGATGGAGATCGAGTTGTACTTCGGCATGTTCCGCGAGGTGAACGAGAAGATGTCCGAGATGATCCGCATCGACGGCTGCGGCGGGTAGATGTAGGTGTTGCGGACCATGAACTCCTTGAGGATGTCGTTCTGGATGGTCCCGGCCAGTTTGTCCGGCGTGACACCCTGTTCCTCGGCCGCGACGACGTAGAGCGCGAGCACCGGCAGGACGGCGCCGTTCATGGTCATCGAAACGCTCATCTTGTCGAGCGGGATGCCGTCGAAGAGCTGGCGCATGTCGTAGATCGAGTCGATCGCGACGCCGGCCATGCCGACGTCACCGGCGACGCGCGGGTGGTCGGAGTCGTAGCCGCGGTGCGTCGCGAGGTCGAAGGCGACCGAAAGCCCCTTCTGCCCGGCCGCGAGGTTGCGGCGGTAGAAGGCGTTCGACTCCTCGGCGGTGGAGAAACCCGCGTACTGGCGGATGGTCCACGGCTGGTTGACGTACATCGTCGGGTACGGGCCGCGCAGATACGGCGCGATACCCGGATACGTGCCGAGGAAGTCCACTCCGGACAGATCGTCGGCGGTGTAGACCGGTTTGACGCCGATGCCTTCCGGCGTCTCCCACGCGAGCGCGTCGGGCCCCTTGCCGGTGGCGGCGTGCAGCGCTTCTGTCCATTGAGGACGGTCGGCGGGGTCGGGGCCGCCCAGCTCGATTCCGGCGAAGTTCGGGATGGTCATCACTGCACTCCGAGCTCGTTCAACGTGCCGGTCAGGATTTCCAGGGCGTCGCAGCCCGTGTGGAGATAGCCCGTGACGTCCGGGTGGTCGCCGGGTTTTCCGGCGAGAAGCACTGACGTGGCGCCGGCTTCCTTCAGCGCCTTCGCGACGCTGTCGGCTTCCTCCGCGTAGGAAGTGTTGCTTCCGCAGAGGCAGGCGATCTTCGTTCCGCTGGCCCGGAATTCCGCGATGACGTCCTCGGGCGCGCCGGGGTTCACGGCCTCGATCCCGCCGGCTTGGAACAGGTTCGCCGCGAAACTCGCCCGCGCGGTGTGCGCCGCGACCGGGCCGAGCGTGGCGAGGAAGACGCGGGGACGGTTCGGATGCGCGTCCGCCCGGTCCCGCAGGGCCTCGAACGCTTCGGCGTACCGGTGCCGGGGCAGACCGCCGCCCGGCAGGTCTTCGACGGCGTCACGGACGACCGCTTTTTCCGTCAGATTGGGGAATTCGCTGACACCGGTGATCGGATCGCGCCGGGTCGCGAGCCGCTTCGACCGCTTCTCCCAGGTTTCGGCGAGCCGTCCGGCGAGCGCGCCGGACGCCAGTTCCGCCTCGATACCGCCCGCCGCCTCGATGCCGGTGAACTCGCGCCACGCGGCCTTGGCCAGGTCTTCGGTGAGGTTCTCGACGTACCAGGAGCCGCCGGCCGGGTCGATGACACCGGCCAGTTTGGACTCCTCCAGCAGCACCGCGTGCGTGTTGCGCGCGATCCGCGCGGAGAACGCGTCCGGCTGGCCGATCGCGGCGTCGAACGGGAGCACGGTGATCGCGTCCGCGCCGCCGACCCCGGCGCCGAAACAGGCGAGCGTGGTCCGCAGCATGTTCACCCACGGGTCACGCTGGGTCAGCATCGCGGGCGAGGTGACCGCGTGCTGCCGCATACCGGAAGCCTTGCCGCCGGAGACCTCGGTGACGCGCGCCCACAACCGCCGCGCCGCACGGAACTTGGCGATCGTGAGGAACTGGTCGGCCGTGGCGGCGAGCCGGAATTCGATCTGCCCGGCCGCGGTGTCGACGTCCAGCCCCGCTTCGGTGAGCGCTCGCAGGTAGGCGACCCCCGCGGCGATGGTCGCGCCGAGTTCCTGCGCGTCCGATCCGCCCGCTTCGTGGAACGGCAGGCCGTCGGCGACGATCGTCCGCACCTTCGGGTGACTGACGGCGACCCGCGCCGCAAAGTTCGCGGCGGGGGCGAGCGGACGCGCCGAACCGGTGCGCGCGGTCGACCCGATCGGGTCGGCGCCGAGGGTCGCGGTGACCGCGCTCGCCGGGATCTCGCGTTCGGTGAACAGGGCGAACAACTCGTTCGCGGCGGCCTCGTACTCGTCGCCCGCGTCGAGGACGACGGGCGCGAGGTCGATGTAGACCTCGTTCAGCGCGTCGCCAAGATCGGCGACAGGGACGCCGGCCGCACCGGCGCGCAGCCAGATGGAGCTGACGCCGCCTTCGAGGTCGGCGAGGATCGCGGCGTTCGTGGCCTTCGCGTCCCGGCGCGCGTACCGGGCACGGATGTCCCAGCCGGTCGTCACCGCGCCCTCGGGCCGGGCGCTTCTCACGAACGGCGGAAGACCGGGGAAACCCGTCCCCTCGACGGCGTCGTCGGCGGTGTAGAGCGGCTGGATCTCCAGGCCGTCGTACGTCCGGGTGACGAGCCTGCTTTCGGGCAGGCCGTCGAACGACTCGTCGATGGCGCCGCTCTTGCGCAGGACGCCGGCGACGAGTTCCCGCCACTGGTCCCGGCTCGCTTCCGGGAACTCCGCGGCGAGCGTCAGCTCTTCGGGCGCGTCGGGCTCGCCTGGGGTCGGCACTGACTCCGTCTCGGCCACTTCCGTCATAACCAACGATGCTAACGGCCCTTAACAGCCCCTACCTGTGACGCTAGTCGCGCATAAGGGGCCCCGATTCACTCCGACAGGGCACGGCGCATGGGTCCGTCACACGGGCATACGACACAATTGGGCCGTGCCGTCCGACACCACCGAGCCCAGCGAGAGTCCCGGCGACGAGAAGCGTGTGGTCGCCGGTCGATATCGGTTGCGCTCGGTCATCGGATCAGGGTCGATGGGCACGGTCTGGTCGGCCTACGACGAGTTCCTGCACCGTCCCGTCGCGGTCAAAGAGGTCCGTCTCCCGCCCGGCGTGCCGGCGTCGCAAGCCGACGAGCTTCGCGAGCGGACGCTGCGCGAAGCCCGCGCGATCGCCGTCCTGAGTCACCCGAACGTGATCATCCTGCACGACGTCGCGCGTGAGAACGACGAACCGTTCGTGGTCATGGAGCTGCTGCCGTCGCGAAGTCTCGCGCACATCCTGCGCGACCACGGGGCGCTGACGGTCGAGCAGGCGGCGGCGGTCGGCATCGCGGTGGCGTCCGCGCTCGAAGCCGCGCACGCCGCCGGCATCACCCACCGTGACGTCAAACCGGGCAACGTCCTCGTCGCGGGTGACGGCCGCATCAAGCTCACCGACTTCGGCATCGCGCGCAACGTCTCCGAAGCCACCATGACCCGGACCGGGATGATGCTGGGCTCGCCCGCCTACATCGCGCCCGAGGTCGCGTCCGGCGGCGCCGTCGTCCCCGCCGCCGATCTGTGGGGCCTCGGCGCGACGCTGTTCGCCGCCATCGAGGGCTCGCCGCCCTACGACGCCGACGGCGACCCGCTCGAAACGGTCGGCAAGGTCGTCAACGGGAAGGTGCCGAAACCCGCCCCCGGTCCGCTGGCCGACGTGATCGGCGCGCTCATGAAGAAGGAGCCGTCGAAGCGGATCACCCTGCGCGAGGTGCGCCGCCGGCTGTACCCGTTGCAGGCCAAGACGCTCATCGACCTCTTCCCCGCCGAGCTGTTCCACACGCCCGACGGCGGGAAGACCACCGCGCACCTCGACGCGACCGACACCCAGGTGATCAAGCAGGTCGCGCCGGAGAAACCGGGCGAGGGCACGAGTTCCGAACTCGCCGCCGACCCCGGCCCACTGCCGTTCCTGAACCAGCCGGCGCCGTCGCCTCCCGCCGAACTCGCGCCGATGCCGACCGTCACCCCGCCGTCGCCCCGCCCGACGGGCCGGTCCACGGTGGGCACGGTGGTGCTGGCGCTCGCGTCGGTCGTCCTGTTCCTGCTGGCCGCGGGAGGCGGGTTCGTGCTGGCCAGGGCCGTCGGCGGACAGGACCTGCGGCCACCGGAGAAGGTGCAGCAGGGCGACACGGTCATCACCCAGCCGCCGCCGAAACTGATCACGCAGCAGGGCGACGCGAGCACGGTGAACGGCCTGAAGGGCGGCAGGTTCAGCATCGGTGTCCCGGAAGGCTGGCAGAAGTTCGTCGCGCCACATGTCACCAAGGGCGTGCCGAGCACCGTGGTCCAGTAC
This sequence comes from Amycolatopsis sp. NPDC057786, assembly GCF_042797905.1. Classification (NCBI taxonomy): domain Bacteria; kingdom Bacillati; phylum Actinomycetota; class Actinomycetes; order Pseudonocardiales; family Pseudonocardiaceae; genus Amycolatopsis; species Amycolatopsis sp. NPDC057786. Next base: position 3,433 of record NZ_JBHVKW010000058.1, on the reverse strand, counting down.
ATCTCACCCGACGGCCGCCAGGTCATCCGGGTCGAGCGGCTGACCGGGTTCCTGGCGGGCAGCCCGCTGGCCACCTACTTCAGCTGGCTGAAGAGCCAGCATCCGGAGATCGCCCCCATCGGCGACGCCGCCACCGTGCCCGGCCGGGGCGACAACAGCCAGCGGTACACCTATCGGACGACCGAGCGCGCCGCCGGGAGCCGGGACGTGGTGAACGAGAGCATCACGCGCACGACGTACATGGACCTGTTCAGCGGCGGCACGGATCTGTGGATCCTCTCGGTGACGGCGCCGATCGAGCAGGAGAACTCGGCGAAGACCGGGATCTTCGAGCCGGTGGCGCTTTCCCTCGTCGTCGACGGCTAGCGGGCCGGGCTGAAGGACGCTTTCCCCGCATGTGACGAGAGGAAAGGGCCCTTCACCGCGTGAGATGCGGGGAAAGCGTCCTTCAGCCTCCCTGGGCGAAGTAGGCCTTCGAGGCACGCTGCTGCGCCAGCCTCCGCAACACCGACAGCAGCCTGTCTCCGAGCACCGTTTCCACGACGGCGATCTCGATGATCTTCTCCAGCGACTCGATCCCGGCGATCCCTTCGAGGTCCAGATCGGCGGTCCGGTCGGCGATCTCGGCGTAGGCGTCGAGTTTGTCGAGGTACCAGCCGTGCCCGACCTCGCGGATCGTGCACAGGACGCCGACCAGGGCCTGGATGACCAGGTCGTCGTCGGACTTGCAGGGCCAGCCTCGGCGTTCGGCGAGGTCACGGACCGTGGCGAGCGCCCAGCCCCTGGCTTCGTCGTCGGCGACCTGCCGGGAGGTGGTCATGCCCTGCTGGGCGATGCCGAGGACGTGATGGGGGCTGGCTTCCCCGGCGTCGACCGCGGCGAGCACTTCGCCGACCGTCGCGAGCGAAAGGCCGCCGACCTCCATCAGCGCCCTGATCAGCTTGATCCGCTGAACGTGCCCGTCGTCATACTTCGCCTGGTTGGGGCTGGTCCGCTCACCCGGCGGGAGCAGCCCTTCCCGCAGGTAGTACTTGATCGTGGCGACCGGAAGCCCGGCTTTCTCGCTCAGTTCGGCCATCCGCACGCGTGCGTTCTCCGATCTCGGGGACGGTTCCAGGGTCATCCCTGAAGACTTCTCAGGATGGATAGCTTAGCTTTCCATAACGGAGAGTTTGACTATCCATTCTGGGAGGATTCCATGACCATCTTGACCGATCTCCAGGAGAGAACCCGCACCTGGCACCGGGGTTCCTATCGCTCGGCCCAGGCGTTCGCCGTGATCACCGTGCTGTGCGTCCTGGCCATGCTGATCGACCAGCGGACGCTGAACGGCGCGCCGCTCTGGGCGAAACCGTTCAAATTCGCCGTCTCCGCCGCGCTGTACTTCTTCACCTGGAGCTGGCTCGTCTCGCTGCTGCCGAAGTTCCGGCGGACCGCGAACTGGCTGGCGAACGCGCTCGTCGTGATCTTCGCGGCCGAGTACGCGCTGGTGGTGTTCCAGGCCGCCCGCGTCCGCGCGAGCCACTTCAACAACGCGACCCCGCTGGACAACACGATCTTCCAGGTCATGGGCGGGATGATCGCCGTGCTGTGGCTGGTCAACCTCGTGCTGACCATCGCCGTCCTGTTCACCCGGCTCCCCGACCGCGCGACGGCGTGGGCGGCCAGGATCGGCGCGATCCTCGGCATGATCGGGATCTCGCTGGCGACACTGATGAGCAGCCCCACCCCGGACCAGCAGGCCCTGCTCGACGCGACCGGCCAGTCCGCGATGATCGGCGCGCATACCGTCGGGCTCCCCGACGGCGGCCCCGGCCTGCCGATCCTCGGCTGGAGCACGGTCGGCGGCGACCTGCGGATCCCGCATTTCCTCGGCCTGCACGGACTACAGGCGCTTCCGCTGCTCGCGCTCGCCCTCGGGGTCCTGGCCGCGCGCTACCCGCGGCTTCGCGACGACGTCCTCAGGCTGCGGCTGGTGGTGATCGCCGGCGTCGGCTACGCGGGACTTCTCGCCCTGCTGACTTGGCAGGCCCTGCGCGGCCAGTCGATCGTCGCCCCCGATTCCCAGACCCTGACCGCCTTCGCCCTGCTCGTGGCCGGCGTCGCCTTTAGCGGGCTAATCGCGATCGGGCGGCCGTCGCGGGAGCTGGAGGCCTCACTGCGATGAGCGTCGAGACGCTGTTCACCTGGACCTTTCCGCTGGCGACGCCGTTCTGGCTGCTGATGATCTTCCTTCCGGGCTGGTCGTGGACCCGCCGGATCCTGTCCTCGCCCTGGACGCCGCTGCTGCCGCTGATCCCGTACTTCGTGCTCGCCATCGCGCATTTCGGCGAACTCTGGACCGCGGTGAGCAGGCCCGACGTCGACGTGCTGAGCGCGTTCACCGGCACGCCGTACGGGGCGGCCACGATCTGGGCCCATCTGATCGCCTTCGACCTGTTCATCGCCCGCTGGATGTACCTCGAATCCCGCGAGCACCGGATCCACCCGCTGGTGACCGGCCCGATCCTGGCGCTCACGATCTTCCTGTCCCCGTTCGGGCTGGTGGCGTTCCTGCTCGTGAGAACCGTCCGGATACGCTCGTCGCATGAGTGAGAACGAGGTCGCGGCGGCCGCCGCCATCGCCGAACGCACCGGCGTCGAAAAGCACGACATCGCCGTCGTGCTCGGTTCGGGCTGGCGCCCGGCGGCGGACGTCATCGGGGAGCCCGAGGCGGAGATCCCGCTGGGCGAGCTGCCCGGATTCGTCGCGCCGGGCGCGGTCGGGCACGGGGGAACCGTCCGGTCGGTCCGCGTCGGCGACAAGCGCGCGCTGATCCTGCTGGGCCGCACGCATTTCTACGAGGGCAAGGGCATCGACCCGGTCGTGCACAACGTGCGCACCGCCGCGGCGGCGGGTGCCAGGACGGTGCTGCTGACCAACGCCGCGGGCGGCCTGCGCGAGGGTTTCCGGGTCGGGCAGCCGGTGCTGATCTCCGACCACCTGAACCTGACCGCGCGTTCGCCGATCGTCGGCGCGAACTTCGTCGACCTGACGGATCTCTACGCGAAGCGGCTGCGCGACATCGCCCGCGAGATCGACCCGTCGCTGGAAGAAGGGGTCTACGCGGGGCTGACCGGGCCGCATTTCGAGACGCCGGCGGAGATCCACATGCTGCGGACGCTCGGCGCCGACCTCGTCGGCATGTCGACGGTGCTGGAGGCCATCGCCGCCCGCGCCGCCGGGGTCGAGGTGTTCGGGCTTTCGCTGGTGACCAACCTGGCGGCCGGGATGACCGGGGAACCGCTGAACCACGAAGAGGTCCTCGAGGCGGGCCGCCAGTCCGCCACCCGCATGGGCACGCTGCTCAAGGAACTCGTCGCCCGCGCCTGACGATTCGCGCGTGAAGGCCCCCTTGCCGGAAGGGGGCCGTCACGCGCTTCTCAGCCGGCG
>NZ_JBHVKW010000057.1:0-53073 GCF_042797905.1 Amycolatopsis sp. NPDC057786 | reverse complement strand
GCGCAAGGAAGGGGACCTTCATGTACCTGGCGAGGTCGGACCTGGGACCAACCGGACTAGAGCTTGACGGCCTCCACGAGCACCCGCCGCGAGTGCGCGACGAACTTCCCGTCGGTCTCGATCACCCGATGGAGTTCCGCGAGCCGGTCGCGGTACTTCGCCACCTCGAACCCCGGCACGATCCAGATCACCTTCCGGAGGAAGTGGACGACGGCGGCGAGGTCGAAGAACTCCATCCGCAGTTTCGCCGGTTCGAGGCGCTCGACGCGCAGCCCGACGGCCTCCGCCTCGACCCGGAGGACGTCGGGCGTCCAGCCGCCGTAGTCCTGCGGGCCGAGGAAGAACTCCTTCAGCTCCCGCACGGTGCCCGCGCCGATCTGTTGCGACAGAAAGGTTCCGCCCGGACGCAGCACACGGGCGATCTCCCGCCACGGATTCGCGATCGGATGGCGGCTGGTCACCAGATCGAACGACTCGTCGGGGAAGGGTAAAGGCGCGTCGTGCTCGGCCTCGACCACCTCGCCGCCCAGCGGTGCGAGGGTCCTCCGGGCGACCTCGACGTTCGGCGGCCAGCCTTCGGTGGCGGCGAGGACCGGCGGCGGTTTCGGGATGCCCGCGAGCACCTCGCCGCCGCCGGTCTGCAGGTCCAGCCCGGCGGCGGCCGCCGCCATCCGCTCGCCGAGCAGCCGTGAGTAACCCCACGGCGGCCGTTCCTCCGTGGCCCGGCCCTCGAACCACGAGAAGTCCCAGCCTTCGACCGGGACGGCTTCTCCTTCGGCGAGCAGCTCTTCGAACGTCATGCCCGCAGTCTCGGCTCTCCGGCCGAGTGGGGCAACGCGATTTCGGGTGCTATCCGGCGTCGGTCGAGCGCTTCCAGAGGTTGATGTCGGCCTCGGTGGCGTAGCGGTCGATCTCGGCCAGCTCTTCGTGGGTGAAGTGCAGGTTCTTCAGCGCGCCGACGTTGTCCTCCAGCTGGGCGACACTGCTCGCACCGATCAGCACGGACGTCATCCGCGGGTCACGCAGGCCCCACGCGAGCGCGAGCTGCGCCAGCGTCTGCCCGCGCCGCCGGGCGATCTCGTTCAGCGCCCGGATCTTGCCGAGGGTGCTTTCCGTGATGGTGTCCGGATTGAGCGACTTTCCTTGCGCCGCACGGGAATTCTCGGGAACGCCGTCGAGGTAGCGGCTGGTCAGCAGGCCCTGCGCCAGCGGCGAGAACGCGATGCAGCCCGCACCCTCGGCTTCGAGCGTGTCGAGCAGTTTGTCGCCTTCGAGCCAGCGGTTGAACATCGAGTACGACGGCTGGTGGATCAGCAGCGGGGTGCCCAGTTCGCGCAGGAGCCGCGCGGCCTCGGCGGTCTTCTCCGACGAGTACGACGAGATGCCGACGTACAGCGCGCGTCCGGAGCGGACGGCGGTGTCGAGCGCGCCCACCGTCTCTTCGAGCGGCGTCTCGGGGTCGAAACGGTGCGAGTAGAAGATGTCGACGTAGTCCAGGCCCATCCGGCCGAGCGACTGGTCCAAAGAGGACAGCAGGTACTTGCGCGAACCCCATTCGCCGTACGGGCCAGGCCACATGTCGTAGCCGGCCTTGGTCGAGATGACCAGTTCGTCACGGTAGGGCTTGAAATCCGACGCCAGCAGCCTGCCGAAGTTCTGCTCGGCCGAACCGTAGGGCGGGCCGTAGTTGTTGGCGAGGTCGAAATGGGTGATACCCAGGTCGAACGCGCGCCGCGCGATGTCCCGCTGGGTGCCCAGTGGCTTGTCGTCGCCGAAGTTGTGCCACAGGCCCAGCGAGATCGCGGGCAGCTTCAGGCCGCTGCGCCCGGTGCGGCGGTAGGGGATGCTCTCGTATCGGCCCTCGGCCGCGACATAGGTGCTCACGGGCCCGATGCTAGCCGCCGGAAGCCCGGGAGAAGAGGGCGGCGACGGCGCCCAGGTGATCTTTGAACGCCGAAGGGCTCTCGACCTCGAAGGGCGCGCCGATGGCGGCGAGGATCAGGACGGGCCAGTCGAAGGTGTCGACGTTCATCGTCAGGCGGCAGGACGTCTCGTCGATCGCTTCGAGCGCGCCGCCGAGGTACCGCACCGCCGACTCGACCCGGTCTTTCGGCGCCTCGACCCGGACTACGAGCGTATGCGTGGTCGGCCTCGCCTTGATCTGGGCTTCGACGAACTTGACCGCGTCGCCGCCGGGGATCTCGCGCGGCCGGTAACGCGCGCCGGTGGTGCGCGGTTCGCTGAGCCTGTCGACGCGGAACGTGCGCCAATCCACCCTGTCGAGGTCCCACGCCACCAGGTACCAGCGCCGTCCGAGCGAAACGAGCCGATGCGGCTCGACCAGCCGCGCGGACTCCTCGCCGCCGCGTGCCGCGTAGTCGAACTTCAGCCGCTCGTCGTCCCGGCACGCCTGCGCGATCACCGTCAGGCTGGCCGCGTTGACCCGGGGACCGGTGACGGCCGCCGGCGTCGTGTACGCCTGGAGCGCGTCGACGCGTCTGCGCAGCCGGGGCGGCATCACCTGGACGACTTTCGTCAGCGCCCGGACCGACGTCTCCTCGATACCCTCCACCGAACCGCTCGCCGCCGTCCGCAGGCCGACCGCGATCGCCACGGCCTCTTCGTCGTCCAGCAGCAGCGGCGGCATGACCGTGCCCGACCGCAGCTGATAGCCGCCCGCGACGCCGCGGCTCGCGTTGACCGGGTAACCCAGCTCGCGCAGCCGTTCGACGTCGCGCCGGAGCGTCCGTTCGCTCACCTCGAGTTTGTCGCTCAGTTCGGTCCCCGACCAGAAACGGTGTGTCTGCAGCAGCGACAGCAGCCGCAGCATCCGCGCACTCGTATTCGCCATGAATCCAGGTTCGCTCCGATTCCGGTCAGAAAGTGGCCGGAATTGACTTTAGCGTTGCTCCCATGACGATGACACTGGACACCCCGAGCGGTGTGACCACGGAAAACGTGGAGAAGTCCTACCGCTGGCGCTGGCCCGCGCTGTTCGTGATCCTGACCGGTTCGGTGATGGAGCTGCTCGACATGACGGTCACGAGCATCGCCGGACCGGTCATGCGGGAGTCGCTCGGCGGCGGCACCGCGATGATCCAGTGGCTCGGTGTCGCCTACACCCTCGCGATGGTGTCCGGCCTGCTCACCGGCGGGCGGCTCGGCGACATCTTCGGCCGCAAGCGCATGTTCCTCATCGGTGCGATCGGTTTCGTCGTCGGTTCGCTGTTCTGCGCGATCTCGGTGAACCCGGAAATGATCATCACCGCGCGGGTGGTGCAGGGCCTCTTCGGCGCCGCGATGGTCCCGCAGGGCCTCGGCATGATGAAGGAGATGTTCACCGGAAAGGAGCTTCAGTCCGCCTTCGGCATGTTCGGCCCGGTGATGGGGCTCGCCGCGGTCGGTGGCCCGATCCTGGCGGGCTGGCTGGTCGACGCCGACTTCTTCGGCACCGGCTGGCGGATGATCTTCCTGATCAACCTGCCGATCGGCGCGCTGGCCGTGCTCGCCGCGCTGAAGTTCCTGCCCGCCAACCGGCCGGGTGCCTCGCTCAAACTCGACATCCCCGGCGCGCTCCTCGCCACGACCGGCGCGCTGCTGATCGTCTTCCCGCTGGTCCAGGGCCGCGAGTACGGGTGGCCGCTGTGGACGTTCGCGATGATGGCCGCCGCGGTCGTGGTGTTCGGCGTGTTCGCGTGGTTCGAGAAGCGCAAGAGCGCTCGCGGCGGTGACCCGCTGGTCGAGCCGAGCCTGTTCCGCAAGCGCAGCTTCCTCGCCGGGATGGCGACCGGGACGATCTACTTCGCCGCCTTCTCCGGTTTCGGTCTCGTCTTCACGCTGTACCTGCAGCTCGGGCTCGGTTTCTCGCCGCTGAAGGCGGGGCTGACCGGGGTGCCGATGTCGCTGGGGATGATCGTCGGGATGGGCCTGGTGCAGGCGGTGCGCAAACACGGCCGCAAGGTGCTGCACACCGGTGCCCTGATCATGACCGCCGGTGTGGTCGCGTTGCTGCTGGTCCTCGGCCCGGAGACGGGTCCGTGGCAGATCGCGCCCGCGTTGCTGGTGGTCGGGATCGGCTCCGGCCTGATCATGGGACCGTACTTCGAGATCGCGCTGTCCGGAGTGGAACCGTCGGAGGCCGGGTCGGCGTCGGGCGCGCTGACGTCGCTCCAGCAGGTCGGCGGCGCGCTGGGGATGGCGCTGCTGGGCACGGTGTTCTTCGACGCCGGGACCGCCGATCCGACCGACGCGGCCCAGCGGACGTTCTGGGTGGTCGCCGTGATGGTGATGCTCACCTTCGCGGTCGGGTTCCTCCTGCCGAAGCGGATCCGCGACGTAGAGTCGGCCGGGTAGGCGATCGAGCTGGGAGGCCGCGTGGCTGGGACCGGGTACTTCACATCCGTCGAAGACGTGACGGCGAAGCTCGCCGACACCGGCTACCTGGCCTCCGCGGCCGTCGCCACCACGGTGTTCCTCGCGGACGCCCTCGGCAAGCCGTTGCTGATCGAGGGCCCCGCCGGGGTCGGCAAGACCGAGCTGGCGAAGGCGGTCGCGCAGGCGAGCGGCTCCCGGCTCGTACGGTTGCAGTGCTACGAAGGCGTCGACGAGTCGCGTGCGCTGTACGAGTGGAACCACGCGAAGCAGCTTCTGCGCATCACGGCAGGCAAGGACGAGACCTGGGACGAAGCCCGCAACGACATCTTCGGTGAAGAGTTCCTGCTGGCCAGGCCGCTGCTGACGGCGATCAAGGGCGACGAGCCGACCGTCCTGCTCATCGACGAGACCGACAAGGCCGATGTCGAGATCGAGGGTCTGCTGCTGGAGGTGCTCGGCGACTTCCAGATCACCGTCCCGGAACTCGGCACGATCACCGCCGGGCGCAAGCCGTTCGTGGTGCTGACCTCCAACGCGACGCGTGAGCTTTCCGAGGCGCTGCGCCGCCGCTGTCTGTTCCTGCACATCGACTTCCCTGATGCGGCCTTGGAGCAGCGCATCGTGCGGCTCAAGGTGCCGGGCGTCGACGACGCGCTCGCCGCGTCCGTGGTCAAGGTCATCACCGCGTTGCGGGCGATGGAACTGCGGAAGGCGCCGTCGGTCGCCGAAACCATCGACTGGGCCCGCACCTTGCTGGCGCTCGGCGCGGACAGCCTCGGCGAGGACGTCGTCCGCGCGAGTCTCGGCGTCATCCTCAAACACCAGGACGACGTCGTGAAGGCGGACGCGCGGCTGGAACTCGGCAAGGTCCTCGACTCGTGAGCGGTGTGCCGGGCAGGCTCGTCGAGTTCGTGGAAGCGTTGCGGGAGCACGGAATTCCCGCCGGTCCGAGTGAGACGGTCGACGCCGCCGCGGCACTCGAAGTGCTGGGCCTGGCCTCCCGCGAGCAGATGCGCGAAGGGCTCGCGGCGGCGCTGGTCCGGCGCGGCGGCCAGCGTGCGGTGTTCGACGCGACGTTCGACATCTACTTCCCGCTCGGCGTCGGCGCGCCCACGCAGGACCCCGTCGAGGATCTGGCCGCGTTGCGGGACCGGCTCGCCACGGCGCTCGCCGCCAACGACCAGACGGAACTGACGCAGCTGGCCGGGCTCGCCGTCGACATGCTGGGGGAGTACGGCGGCACGGCGGGCACCGGCGGGTGGTCGGCGCACCAGACGCTGGAACGGCTTCAGCCACAGACGCTCGTGGTCCGCGTCCTCGAAGCGATCCGCGCGGGCGCTTCGGACGATTTCACCGACAGACTGGACCGCGACGACGTCCGGCGGCGGGTCGAAGGTTTCCGTGGGCTGGTGCGGACCGAAGCACGCCGCCGGGTGGCGGAAGTCCGTGGCAGGGAACGGGTTTCGCGGCACGCCGTGCCGCCGGCGGCCGACCGCGTCGACTTCCTGCTCGCCAGCCGCGCGCAACTCGCCGAACTCCGCCGCGTCGTCCAGCCGTTGTCGCGCAAGCTCGCCACCCGGCTGGCCGCCCGGCGACGGCGGCACGCGCGCGGGCAGATCGACCTGCGCCGGACGCTGCGGCGCTCGCTGTCCACCGGCGGCGTCCCGATGCGGCCGTCGTACCGGCGGCACCGGCCGGGGAGGCCGGAAATCGTGCTGCTGTGCGACATGTCGGGCTCGGTGGCCGGTTTCGCGAACTTCACCATGCTGCTGGTGCAGGCGTTGCGCGATCAGTTCAGCAAGGTGCGGGTGTTCGCGTTCATCGACGCCTGCGACGAGATCACCCACCTCGTCGACACCGGCGCCGCAGATCCGGAGGATCTCGGCGCGCGCATCCTCGCCGACGCCGAGCTGACCCGCTGGGACGGGCACAGCGACTACGGGCACGCGCTCGGCGAGTTCGCCGAGCGCTATTCGGATGCCGTGGGGCCCAAGACATCCCTGCTCATCCTCGGGGACGCCAGGACCAACGGCGGCGACCCGAATCTGGAGGCGGTGCGCGGGATCGCCGCCGCCGCGAGGCATACGTACTGGCTCAATCCCGAGCGGACCGCGCTGTGGTCCACCGGGGACTCCGAGGCGCACGCGTACGCGGAGGTCGTCGAGATGCACGAATGCCGGAACGTGCACCAGCTGACTCGGCTGGTCACGCGGCTGTTGCCAGCCTAGGGGTGGCCGAATGTCATGAAAGGGTCGTTCACGGCATATTTCGTCCTGAACGCCCCTTTCATGACACTCCTAAGAGGGCTTCAGCGCCGCCTTGCCGTACGCGTCGGCGTTGCTGAACACTTCCTGCCCGTACGCGGTGGAGTTGTTGTAGGTCAGCACCGCGGTCCACCAGCCGGCGGGGTCTCCGAGGTCGCCGCCCCGCGCGCACATGTACCGCGCGGTCGTCATCGCCGCGTCGTCGATGTTCTGCGGATCCGGCGTGGCGCCGTCGCCGCTCGCGCGGACGCCGTACCGCTTCCAGGTGGCGGGCAGGAACTGCATCGGCCCGACCGCGCGATCCCACTTCGGGTCGCCGTCGAGGGCGCCCTTGTCGGTGTCGACGACCGCCAGCACGCCGGGGGAGCCGTCGAGCGGGATGCCGATGATCGGCGGCGTCACGACACCGTCCTCTCCGGCGCGGGAACCGTCGTGCCGGGCGTGCTGGGACTCGGTCCGGCCGATCCCGGCGATGGTCGCCCAGGTGATTTCGCAGCGCGGAGCCGTCTTCGCGGTCTTCTCGGCGGCGTTCACGTAGGCCCGCAGCGCGCGTGGCGGGATGTCCGTGTTCTCCGACACCTTCGCGATCCAGGCGTCCTTCGCGGGCTCCGCGGGCAGCGGTCCGGCGTCGCCGGGGATCGCCGAACGGGGGGCGGGTTTGAGCGAGGGGACGACGAATTCCGGTTTCACCGGTACCGGCTCGCGGTCGTTGAGGCTCACCACGACCCACACGGCGCCGGCCACCAAGGCGCCCACGACCAGCAGCGCGAGCATCACGCAGCCACGCGGGCCGCGTTTCCTGGGCGGCTGTTCCCACTGGTCCATGAAGTCCAGTGTCGAAGGGGACGAAGCGGTCACCGGTTCCACGGTACGTGACGGATGTGGAGAACTTGTGTGGCCCGCCGTCCGGGTGACCCGGCCCACCTCCGCGTTTCGTCCTCTGAACGCGGTCCTTGCGCGTGCAACTACCGCAAGTAGAGGACTGAACGCGGGGTGCGATCGCCCCTTTTGCCCGGTTGACAGCGCTTCGGCTGGATGGTGAAACTAGTCCGCGTTAGGAAGGTTTCCTAACGAGGGCTCGCCGCGCCCCTGCTTCACGGAACGCAACGACGCTTCTGAAGGAGGCACAAAGTGGTACGCCCAAGATGGCGGGCGGCGCTGGTCACGGTGCTCGCGGCCGCCTCGGTCCCGATCTCCGCCCAGTCCGCTTCTGCGGCTCCCGTCCGCTACGAGTCCGAGAACGCGACGATCTCGCGCGGCGTGGTCGAATCCAATCACACCGGCTTCACCGGATCCGGCTTCGTCAACTACGACAACGTCACCGGTAGCTACGTCGAGTACACCGTCAACGCGGCGCAGGCCGGACAGCACACGCTGACCTTCCGCTATGCCAACGGCACCACCGCCAACCGCCCGCTCGACATCACCGTCAACGGCTCCATCGCCGTCGACGACCTCGGGTTCGCCGGCACCGGCGCGTGGACGACCTGGCGCACCGTCACCACCACGGTGAACCTCGCCGCTGGCAGTAACAAGATCCGCACCACCGCCGTCACGTCGAACGGTGGCCCCAACGCGGACTCGCTGTCGGTCGAGGCCAGTGGCGGTTCCAACGACACCGAAGCGCCGACGGCGCCGGGCTCGCCCACCACGTCCGCCGTGTCCTGCGGCAGCGTGACCCTCACCTGGCAGGCATCGTCCGACAACGTCGGCGTCGCCGGGTACCGCGTCCTGCGGAACGGGCAAACCGTTGCCACGACGGCGAATCCGCCCGCGACGGTGACCGGCCTCGCCGCGTCGACGGCCTACTCGTTCACGGTGGTCGCCTACGACGCGGCGGGGAACACGTCCGCGCAGAGCACCGCCGTCTCCGCCACCACTCCGGCGTGCGGTACCGGGACACCGGTGTCCATCAACGGAAAGCTCCACGTCTGCGGCGTCAAACTGTGCAACCAGTACGGCAAGCCCATCCAGCTGCGCGGGATGAGCACGCACGGGATCCAGTGGTACAGCCAATGCGTGAAGACCGCTTCGCTGGACGCGCTGGCCAACGACTGGAAGGCCGACATCCTGCGCGTCGCGATGTACATCCAGGACGGCGGCTACGAGAGCAACCCGCGCAAGTTCACCGACATGATGCACAACTACATCGAAGAGGCGACGAAACGCGGGATGTACGTCCTCGTCGACTGGCATCAGCTCGACCCGGGCGACCCGAACGCGAACACGCATCTCGCGAAGACCTTCTTCACCGAGATCGCCCAGCGGCACAAGGACAAGGTCAACATCATCTACGACGTCGCGAACGAACCGAACGGTGTGGGCTGGGCGGACGTGAAGCGGTACGCCGAAGAGGTCATCCCGGTGATCCGCGCCCAGGATCCGGACAGCGTGGTCTTCCTCGGTACACACGGCTGGTCGACCTTCGGTATCTCCGACGGCCGCGACGAGAACGACATCCTGAACAATCCGGTCAACGCCACCAACATCATGTACACGTTCCACTTCTACGCGGCGTCGCATCAGGACGAGCACTACGACGCACTGGCGCGGACCGCGGACCGGATCCCGGTGTTCGTCACGGAATTCGGCACCCAGACCTACACGGGTGACGGCGGGAACGACTTCACGTACTCGCAGAAGTACCTGGATCTGCTGGCCGCCAAGAAGATCGGCTGGACGAACTGGAACTTCTCCGACGACTTCCGCTCCGGTGCCGTGTTCAAGACCGGAACCTGCGCCGGGAACTCCTTCACCGGCACTTCGATGCTGAAGCCCGCCGGTGTCTGGGTGCGGGACCGCGTCCGCACGCCGGACGACTTCCCGACCGGCTGACCCTCGGACGCCTCGTGCCCGCTTTCCGGGCACGAGGCGTTCCCCGGCGTGGCAGACTCCGCCGGATGAACGCGTGGCTCACCAGCCTCATCGCCGTCGCCGGGACTCTGCTCGGCTCGACGTCGACCTTCTTGTTCCAGCGGCTCAACACCGCTCGCACCGAGCGATTCACCCGCGAAGAACGACTCCGTCAGGACCGGACGGAATCCTGTGTCGACTTCGCGGGCGCGATCACCGGGCTCCGCCGTGGTGCCGTCAGTCTCTGGCTCCTGCGCCGGCGTGCCGCCCCTGACGACGAGGGGCTGCGTGCCGCGTTCACCGAATCCGACGTTCTCGGCGCCGCGGCCGACCACGCCCGCTTCCGGGTGGCGCTGCTCACCGGCGATCCGGACCTGCTGGCGCTCGCCGATGTCGCGTTCGAACACTGTGCCGCGATCAGGGAAGCGGCCGACCATGCCGAGCTGGCCGTTCACGAAGAGCGGTGCCAGCGGGCGCTCGATGCCTTCATCGACGCCGCGGGTGCCCAGGTGCGCGGCGTCAGGCCAGCCAGGCGTCGATCTCTTGGTGGGTCGAACGCTTGAGTTCGGCGGGCGCGAAGGACGCGTCGACGGACGCCCTGGCGAGGCCCGCGAGCGCGAGGTCGTCGTAGGCGAACGCCTCACGGGTGCGCAGGAACTCGTCGGTCAGCGTCGTCCCGGTGACCGACGGGACGTCGGTGCTGAGCGTGACCACGAGCCCGGCGTCGACCAGCCGGGGGAGGGGGTGCTCCTCGAACGAGGGAACGAGCCCGAGCGTCACGTTCGACGACGGGCAGACCTCCAGCGCGATACCGCGTTCCCGCACCTCGGCGACCAGCGCGACGTCCTCCAGGATCCGGATGCCGTGGCCGATCCGTTCGCTGTGACCTGCCTCCAGCGCCTCGCGGATGCTCGCCGGGCCGGCGTCCTCGCCCGCGTGGTGGATCAGGTGCAGCCCCGCCTCCTCGGCCTCGTCGCAGATCCCGGCGAACGGTGCGAGCGGGTACTTCTCCTCCCCGGCGAGGCCGATCGCGAACACCCCGTCCGGGGCGTACCGGCGCGCCAGGTCGAGCGTGAGCCGGGCGCGTTCGACCGACCGGCGGCGCGAGTGGTCCAGCAGTACCCGCCAGTGGAGCCCGGATTCGGCCGCCCCCACCGAGAGTCCTTTGAGGACGGAAGCCAGCGGCATGTCCGGCTCGCCGAGGCGTTCGCCGTGCGCCGCCGCCGTGAAGGTGACCTCGGCGTAGCGGACGCCGTCCGCGACCTGGTCTTCGCAGAACTCGCGTGCCACCCGTTCGAAGTCCTCCGGCCTCCGCAGGCAGGACCGCAGCAACCCGTTGTAGTCGCCGAACGCGCGGAAGCCGTCGAACACGGGTTGTTCTGCGGGTACGGCGATGCCGTTCGCCTCGCCGAGGTCACGGAGCGTGTCCGGCCTGATGGTGCTTTCGAGGTGGACGTGCAGATGCGCCTTGGGCAGCAGAGAAAGATCCCGCATGACCACCAAGTTAGTGGCCGCGGCCCTCGTCTCGCGCCCGGTTTTCCGGCGGCCGGGTATCCGAAATGAGTGATTCGGCTCGCCGCGGGGAACCCTGGGGGCACCACCGGTCGTTGAGCAGGACACCAGACGACCCCGAGGAAAGGGACCACAGTGCCTCTACTGCGGAAGTTGACCGCCCTGGCCGGCACCGCCGGGGCCGTGCGCGCCTACGTGCGGAAGAACCCCGAGAAGGTCTCCAAGGTCGTGAACAAGGCAGCGACCTTCGTCGACCACAAGACCAAGGGCAAGTACCACAGCCAGATCGACGGCGCGGTGCGCAAGGTCGACGGGATGACCGGGCGGCCGCCGCGCCGGCCTTACGAGCACTAGGCGGTGCCTAAGCGTCCGCGAGCGTCTCGAGGATCTGCTCGCCGTACTTCGCGAGCTTGTTCTCGCCGACGCCGCTGACGGTACCCAGCTCCTGCAGCGTGGTGGGTCGTTTGGTGGCGATCTGGCGCAGGGTCGCGTCGTGGAAGATCACGTACGCGGGCACTCCCTGCTCCTTCGCCGCCGCGGCCCGCCACGACCGCAGCAGCTCGAACACCGGCGCCGCCTCGGCGGGCATGTCGGCGGCCGCGGCCTTCTTCGCGCTGGACCGGGCCGCGGCCTTCGCCGCCCGCTCCGGCTCGCGCCGCAGCTGAACCTTCCGCTCCCCGTTCAGCACCTCGGCGCTGCCCTCGGTCAGCACGAGTGAGCCGTAGTCGCCCTCGACCGCCGCGAGACCCTGCGCCAGCAGTTGCCGCACCACGGCCCGCCACTCGGGCTCCTTCAGTTCCGTGCCGATCCCGAAGACCTTCAGGGAATCGTGCCGGTGCTGGGTCACCTTCGGCGTCGACTTGCCGAGCAGGATGTCGATGATCTGCCCCGCGCCGAACTTCTGGCGTCGCTCGTTCTGCAGCCGGACGATGGTCGACAGGATCTTCTGCGCCGGGATCGTGCCGTCCCAGGTCTCCGGCGGCGCCAGGCAGGTGTCGCAGTTGCCACAGGGCTCGCTCCGCTGCCCGAAGTAGTTCAGCACCTGCACCCGACGGCATTCGACCGTCTCGCACAGCGCCAGCATCGCGTTGAGGTGGGCGCTCAGCTGCCGCTTGTGCGCCTCGGACCCCTCCGACATGTCGATCATCTTGCGCTGCTGGACGACGTCCTGGAGGCCGTACGCCAGCCACGCCGTCGACGGCAGCCCGTCACGGCCCGCGCGGCCGGTCTCCTGGTAATAGCCCTCGACGGACTTCGGCAGGTCCAGATGCGCGACGAACCGTACGTCGGGTTTGTCGATGCCCATGCCGAACGCGATCGTCGCGACCACGATCAGCCCGTCCTCGCGCAAGAATCGCGACTGGTGCTTCGCGCGGGTCCGCGCGTCCAGCCCGGCGTGATACGGAACCGCCGGAATCCCGTTCTCCACCAGGAAATCCGCGGTCTTCTCGACCGAGTTCCGCGACAGGCAGTAGACGATCCCCGCGTCGCCCTTGTGCTCGGTGCGCAGCAGCTCAAGCAGCTGCCGCTGCGGCGAGTTCTTGCCGACGATCCGGTACTGGATGTTCGGCCGGTCGAAGCTCGCGACGAAATGCCGCGCTTCCTCCAGATTGAGCCGGGACGCGATCTCGGCGTGGGTCGCCTTGGTGGCGGTGGCGGTGAGCGCGATCCTCGGCACGTCCGGCCAGCGCTCGTGCACCGCGGACAGCATCAGGTAGTCGGGCCGGAAGTCGTGACCCCACTGGGAGACGCAGTGCGCCTCGTCGATCGCGAACAGCGAGATCTTCCCGCGGTCGAGCAGCCGCACCGTGGATTCGACGGAGAGCCGCTCGGGCGCCAGGTACAGCAGGTCCAGCTCGCCGGCGACGAACGCGGCCTCGACCCTGTTCCGCTCGGCGTGGTCCTGCGTCGAGTTCAGGAAACCGGCGCGGACGCCGAGGTTGCGCAGCGCGTCGACCTGGTCCTGCATCAGCGCGATCAGTGGGGAGATCACCACACCGACGCCCGGCCGCACCAGCGCCGGGATCTGGTAACACAGTGACTTGCCGCCGCCGGTGGGCATGAGGACGAGCGCGTCACCGCCTGCGATGACGTGTTCGACGATGGCGTGCTGGTCGCCGCGGAAGTCGTCATAGCCGAAGACGCGGTTCAGCGTTTCGAGGGCTTCCGAGGTACCGATGTCGGGGGCTGCCACCCGGACGATTCTAGGGGCGGGGTCCGACAGTCGACGCGCCCGCGCACCTCAGCGCGGGAACTCCCAGTCCAGCGCCCGGTTTCCGGTGACGACCGGCCGGTAGCCGCCGTCGACCGGTCCGCCGGTTTCGAGCGCGGTCGCGGTCTGCTCCAGCAGTTCGGTCAGGGTCGCGGGCCGGTGGTCGAAGCTCACCGAACCCTCGTGGTTCCAGTCACCGAGCCGACCGGTACCGGTGCGCTGGTCGAGGAACAGCCCGTCGCCACCGCCGTCGACGGCGACGGGCACGAATCGCCCATGCCACCACGAGCCGACGCTGTCGTCCCACCCGCTCGAGATCAGCACGTCGCACATGACCTTCGCCTGGCTCGCGATGGTTTCGGTGGAAGCGAGGTGGTGGAACGGGGGGAGGGCGAAGCTGTAGCCGGTGCCCGAAACGCCGTCGTGCCGCAAGAGGAAGGCGACGAGTTCGGCGGGCAGGGGGATGCCGGTCTCTCGTTGCGTCTGGGCGATCCGTTCGAGCGTCGCTGGCGGGCGGAGGCTCGACGCTGTCGTCGGCGCTTTGGCCTTGAGCCACCGTTCGACGCGGTCCCAGGCGGCGTTCACCCGGCGCGTGGTCGCCGCGGGGACGGGATCGAGCGTGGCCGGGCCCTGCCCCAGGCGACAGCCGCTGTCGACGGTGAGCGTCGGCCGGGTCGTGGGCGCGGGCGCGGCGGTCGAGTAGGACGGCGTGCGGGGCGTCGTCGGCGGGGCCGCCGGGTACCACCGCGCTCCCTCGTCCCGTCCGCCACGCACCGTGACCGCGAAGACGAGTCCCAGCACGATGACGACACTCGCGACGGCGATCACGACGGCACGCCCCCACCCCTTGCGCATGGGCCGACCCTAGTCGCCTTGTTCGGCGGCCTTCCGGCGTTCGCGCCGTCCGCGCGCGATCTCGGTGCCGAGCGCGTCGAGCGGGCCGGTCCAGAACCGCCGGTACTGGTCCAGCCAGCCGTCGATCTCCTTGAGCGGGCCCGGATCGACCGAATACAGCCGTCGCGCGCCCTCGGCGCGGACAGTGGTGAAGCCGTTTTCGCGCAGGACGCGCAGATGCTGGGAGACCGCGGGTTGCGAGATCCCGAACTCGGCGCGGACCACCGCGGTGACGTCGCCGGAACTCTGTTCCCCGCCCGCCAGCAATTCCAGGATCCGGCGGCGTACCGGATCCCCGAGGACGTCGAACGCGTGCATCCGGCAACTATCACGGCCTGGGCTTATATAAGTCAAGGGTGTAAGGCAGGGGTCACCTGGCGGTGGCATCGTGGGCGATGACGCAGGAAGGGCATTCGATGAAACTGGCCGAAGTGGTGGCCGACGGGTTCGGCCGCGTCCGAGAAGTCGTGCACGACGCCGTCGAGGGGTTGAGCGCCGACCAGCTGACCGCGAGCCCGGCGCCGGGCGCGAACACGATCGCCTGGCTGGTCTGGCATCTGACCAGGGTGCAGGACGATCACATCGCCGACCTGATGGGCACCGAGCAGATCTGGACCGCGCAGGACTGGATGGGCCGCTTCTCGCTGCCCTTCCCGGCGTCGGACATCGGATACGGGCATCGCCCCGAGGACGTCGAGGCTGTCCGCGTCGGCTCCACCGACCTGCTGACCGGGTACTACGACGCGGTGCACGAAGCCACGACGGCGTGGGCCGCCGGACTGGCCGAAGCCGACCTCGACCGTATCGTCGACGAGGCGTGGGACCCGCCCGTCACGCTCGGGGTTCGCCTGGTCAGCGTGCTTTCCGACGATCTCCAGCACGCCGGGCAGGCGGCGTACGTCCGAGGGCTCGTACTCCGCGATACGTAGACGAGGTGCCGCTCCACGACGGACGACGGGAACGCCGCCCGCGGAAACACTGGTCGCATGAGTACTTCCACAGTGCGGCGACCGCCGATGACGCTCACCCCGCGGTGGCGGAAACTCGTCCTCGTCGTCCATGTCGTTTCGTCACTCGGCTGGCTCGGGATCACCATGGTGAACGCGGTCCTGACCTTCACCTCCGTGTTCACCGACGACCCGCGTCGCCAGCACGCGGCCATCCTGATGATGGAGCAGATCGGCGGCCATCTCCTGCTGCCGGTCAGCCTGACCGCACTGGTCAGCGGGATCGTGCTCAGCGTCGGCACGAAATGGGGCCTGGTCCGGTACAAGTGGGTCGCGATCAAACTGGTCATGACCCTGATCGCCGCCGGGCTGACGCTGTTCTCGCTGCTGCCGGGTATGCGGGAACTGGCGGCCGCGGCAGAGTCCACTTTGGATGGTGTATTCGTGGAAGCGGGGCGGCGTGTGGACGGTTTCTACCCGATCATCGTGTCCACGACGATGTACGTGACCATGACCGTGCTGTCGGTGTACAAGCCAGGCGGCAAGACCCCGTACGGACGCCGGGTGACCGCCACGCGGGTTCGTGACCGGCAGCCTGCCTAGAACTCCTCGAGGGCTTCGTCGATCCGCTCGGCCTCGGCGCGCAGATCGTCCAAGACGGTCTGCGCGGCCGCGGTCTCCCCGTTCGCCGTCTCTTCTTCGAGTTCGGCGTCGGCGAGCCGCCGCCGGAGTTCGTTCGCCTTCTCCGTGGCCTTCTCCGACCGGCGTTCGGCGCGGGCCACGTCGATCTCGGCCTGTTTGCAGGCCTTCGCGAGCTCGGCGGCCTCGCGCCGGAGCCGGTTGAACTCCGCCACCCGCTTCTGTTCGCGTTCGGCCTCCTCGCGGGCCTTGTCGATCCGCTCCTGCTCGGCCTTTTCGGCTGCTTTCCGCTTCGCCTTCCGCCGATCGTCCAAACGCGACACGGTGGCGGGTTTCTCCCGCTCCGGCGCGGGTTTCCGCTTCGGTTGTGGAGTGAACCCGCTGGTCAGCCACTGGTCGCCCGTGCTGTCCGCCCCGCTGCTCAGCCGCCCGGCCAGTGCGAGCGCCGCGACCTCGGGGTCGGCCACGACGGCCTCGAGGGTGGCTTCGACTTCGCGGGCGACCGGCTCGCTCATCGAACGTTCGTCCCGCAGGATCCGGTTCACCAGCTCCTGCCGGCGCCGGGCGAGTTTGCGCAGGTCCTCACCGGCCAGCGCCGAATGCGCCTTGCGCAGATCGTCGCCGAGCCTGGCCAGCTCCGCCAGTTCGGGAGAGCCTGCCCGGCGGTTGAGGATCGAGGCCGCGAGCGTGGGCTTCCGCAGGGCGCGGATACGCTCGGCCAAGGCGGGGTCCCCCGCGGCCTTGGCCTCTTTCGCCCGTTGGTTGCGCACCGCCACGAACTCGGCCGGATCGCCGGCGTAGAGCTCGTCCGCGACCTCGTCGAAGTCCATCGCCCTCCGCAGGGTCAGTGGCCGGTCAAGGCCGGTTCGGGGTGGCCATGCTGCCGTACGCGTCCGACGATGATCCCACGAGAGTCCGGAGCTTTCACCTTTTCGGAGTCATCCGGCCGTCTAGCGGATCGAGGCCGTCGGCGACACCCGCCGGACCGGTGAATCCGGAGTGCCGGGAGCCGGTCGGACCAAGGCAAGATCGGCACTTTGGAGGTGGCGTCCTCCCGAAGGCGGAACAACGATGGTGGTCTGGGGGAAGCCATCGGCCGCTGGAGGCACCGAATGTCCGTCACCGAACACGTTCCCGTCTCACCGCAGGCGAGTTTCCTCGGTTCCGGACCGTATCCGGAACACCGATGGCGGGTGGTCCTCTGGTCCGTCCTTGCGGGATTCGCGCTGACCGTCATCTGGTCGGCGCCCTTTGTGGACAGTGTGATCGGTGACAGCGTCGCCAACACCCTGCTGGGACACGACGCCAAGACGACCCCGATCGGCGGGGTGCTGGCGGGAACGTTCTTCGCGTTCGTCTCGGGGCTGGCCGGAACGTTCACCGCGTGCAACATCGCCGCTTTCGGCGCCGTCGCCCCGCTCGTCGGCGGACGAACCGCCGGGCGCCCGAAGTTCACGGACACGCTGAAGCCACTGGGCTGGATCGCCGCGGGAATGCTGACGGTTTCCGTGGTGTACGGCGTCATCGTCGCGCTGGTCGGCACACGGATGCCGCAGTTCTCGACGGCCTCGTCGTCCGGTGGGCTCACCCCGCGGAACATCCAGTCGATGATCGTCTACGGCGTGATCGGGATCGTGTTCATCGTGCTGGGGCTGGCTTCCATCGGTATCGTCCGCAACCCGATCGCCGGGCTCACCCGCCGGTTCCCGCATACGCCGCTCGTGCTGATGGGCGCGCTCATCGGCGGTTTCCTGATCGGCAGGCCGTTCCCGCTGTTCCGGATGATGTTCCGCAGCGCGGCCGAAAGCCACAACGTGTTTTACGGCGCCGCCGCGTTCGCCCTGCAGTCGGTCGGCAACATCCTGGTGATGGCGTTGTTGTTCCTTCTGCTCACGCACGGCACGGGCGGGCGGCTGCAGCGATGGATGCTCGCGAAGCCCACCAGGATCGCCGTGGTGACCGGTGCCGCGTTGCTGGTCGCCGGCACGTTCACGCTGCTCTACTGGGACCTGCGCGTGCTGGGCCGGACGGGCGTGATCTGGTACCCGACGATCAAGTGGTGAAGAGCCGGGCCAGTAGCCGCTCCACCGAATCCTGAAGGCACCTCGCCGCGTCCTCCCGGCCGGCGAGGTGTTTCAGCAGGCCTTGCTGGAACAGACCGTCGAAGAGCGCATACGTCGTCGACGGGGAGAAATCCGCCGGTTTGCCCAGTAGTTCCGCGTATCGGGAGACGACTCGCCAGATCATCAGTTCGAGTGTCTCGTCGATGGCGAGGACGTCGGCCTGGAACAACTTCTCGAACAGGCTCTGGTTGCGCAGGTCGTACCAGAGCCGGTGCAACCGCGCGTTTTCCCGCAGCGTGGCCGCCGTCGCGGCACCGAAGGCCGTTCTCAGTTCTTCGGCCGTTTCCGCGGTTTCGACTATCCGGTCGTACCGGGTGACGCATTCGGCCTTGTACTGCTTGACGCAGTAGGTGATCAGCTCGGCCTTGTCGCGGAAGTAGTAGTGCAGGACCCCGTGGGAGAACTCGGAGTTCTGCGCGATCTCCCGCAGGCTCGTGCGCGCGTAGCCCAGCTCGGACAGCGTGACCAGCGCCGATCTCGCCAGCTGCGCGCGCCGTTGGCCGAATCTGTCCACCGTGCGGGTCTCGTCCCCGCTGCGGTCCGCCACGTCGGTCACAGTTCCCGGTTCCCGTCGCCTCGGGTGCCCGCCGTCCACGAGCACGTCGTCGGATTCTAGCCCGGGAAAGGGTTTTCTTGCGCCCGACAGAATTACTCGAGCCACTCGGTGATGAAATGGTCGCTTTCGTGGATGTGCACGGCTTCGTAGATTTCGGGCCCGATCACGGCGAACTTGTGCGGGGTCTCCGCGGGTACGACCAGGACGTCACCCGCCCCTCCTTCGCGTACGGTGTCCCCGATGGTGAACCTGGCCTGGCCGCCGATGACGACGAACGTCTCGCGGTACGGGTGCTGGTGCAGCCTCGGTCCGGAACCGTCGACGTCGGTCCGCTCGCGGATGATCGAGACTCCGGAGCCGATGTCGCGGCCTTCGACATTTCCCAGGGTTTCAGTGGCCATTCCGCCACTGTAGCCCTGGTTGCGCGTGCTGCGGGCTTTACTCGCCGCGGTCGACGACGAACGCCGAAAGGCCGACGAGCAGCGCCCTGGCGGGCCGGTCAGGGAGGCTGAGCGCGAGGTCTCTCGCCTTGGCGGCGTACCCGTGGGCTTCGGCGAGTGCGCGCACGACACCGGCGGATTCGCGCAGGAGCCCGAGCGCCTCCTGGCGGACCACCGGATCGGAAACCGGCCCGTGGCCGATGATCTCGCGCAAGCGAGCGGCGCCGGGCCCCTCGTCGTCGAGCGCGTGGAGCATCGGCAGGGTGACGATGCCTTCACGGAGATCGGTGCCCGCGGACTTGCCGAGGTCGGTGGTGGACGCGGAGATGTCGAGAACGTCGTCGGAGATCTGGAACGCCACCCCGATCAGTTCGCCGTACTGGCCCAACGTTTCGATGGTCCGCTCATCCGCGCCCGACACCTGCGCGCCGAGCCTGCCCGCCATCGCGATCAACGACGCGGATTTGTCGGCCATCACCTGGATGTGGTGCTCGTACGGCGCGTGACGGCCACAGTCCTCGAACGGCCCGGTCGTCTCGAGGAACTGGCCGCGCACGAGCCTGCCGAACGTCTTCGCCTGCGACCGCAGCGCGTAGTCGCCGAGGCCGGCACCGACCCGTGCCGCGCAGGCGAGCACGTAGTCGCCGATCAGGACGGCTTTCTTGTTGCCCCACAGGGTGTTCGCGCTGGTGACCGCGTGCCGTATCGGCGCCTCGTCCATGACGTCGTCGTGATAGAGCGTCGCGACGTGCACGAGTTCGACGAGGGCGGCCGCCGAGATCGCGTCACCTCGCCCGTCGCCGAACGCCGCCGCGGCCAGCGCCATCAACGGACGCAGCCTCTTCCCGCCCGCGCGGACGAGATGGGTGGCGGCTTCGGTGAGTTCCGGATGACCGGGGCTGCGCAACACCTCCTGAAGTCTCTCTTCGACCCGGGCGAGCCCGGTGCGGAGTTCGGCGGCGAACTCCACGTGCCGACCGACGGCCGGGTCCAGGCCGAGTTCCGTGACGATCGTGGTCGTGTTCACGACCTCCAGCATCCGAGCCGGAGGTTCGCGACCGCATGGCGCCCGGGAGGGAGATCCCTCCCTCCCGAGAGGGAAACCGCCGTGTCAGAAGGGCGGTTCCGGGTTTCCGGCCGGCACCGGCGTTCGTTCCCAGGCCCCGTCCGACGGCGTGCCTCCCGAACTCCGGCCCGCCTTGTTCACCTTCGCCGTGGCATACCGCAGCGACGGGCCGATCTCGTCGACGTCGAGCTCGACCACCGTGCGCTTCTCGCCTTCCTTGGTTTCGAACGATCGCTGTTTCAGCCTGCCCTGCACGATGACCCTCGTCCCTCTGGTGAGGGATTCGGCCAGGTTCTCCGCGGCCTGCTTCCACAGCGCGCAGCGCAGGAACAGCGGGTCTCCGTCGCGCCATTCCCCGCTCGCGCGGTCCAGGACGCGTGGGGTCGACGCGACCGTGAAGTTCGCGACCGCCGCTCCGGACGGGGTGAACTTCAGCTCCGGGTCGGTCGTCAGGTTGCCGATCACCGTGAGCACCGTTTCTCCGGCCATGGGACTTTCCTCCTCGGGTCCGCGCGCGGGCCCGGCCGGGCCCGCTGTCGCCTGTGAAGAGGAGACCACCGGGGTACGACAGTTTCCGACGTCCTGTGGCGGCCGGATGTCAGGAAAGGGTTGTTCAAGACGAAAAGTGTCCTGAACGACCCTTTCCTGACATCCGGACGGCCGAGACGCATTCCCCGAGCCGCGCGAGCCCTTCGTCTACGCGGTCGGAACCGACCAGCCCGTAGCCGATCACCAGCCCGCCGCGCGTGCCCCCATAGGTGGCCAGGTTTTCGACGGCCACCCCGGCCCTGGCCGCTTCCGCGACGACACCGTCCACAGTGACCGGCGCGTGTGGATCCGCCAAGGCGCACAAGTGCAGCCCGGCGCTCGATGGGACGACTTCCAGGAAATCGCGCAGTTCGTCGCGGACGAACGCCAGGATCCGCTTCCGTCGCACCGAATACTCCCGCGTCGCCCTGCGCACGTGACGGGCGAGAAGACCCTCGTCGATGAAGCTCGCCAACGCCGATTGCGTGACGAGATCGCCGTGCCAGTCCATCAGCTGCTTCGCCCGTCGCAACGCCGGGCGCAGCGAAGCGGGCGCCACCAGGAAACCGAGACGCAGCAACGGAAGCAGAGTTTTCGAGAACGATCCGACGTACAGCACCCTGCCGTCACGGTCGAGGCTTTGGAGCGGTTCGAGCGGCCGGTCCGAGAACCGGAATTCACTGTCGTAGTCGTCCTCGACGATCACCGCGTCGTTCCGCTCCGCCCACGTCAGCAACGCCGTCCTCCTGGCGAGTGACATCGGCGTGCCGAGCGGGAATTGGTGCGACGGCGTCGTATAGACCAGTCGGGTGCCCTTGGCGAGCGCGGCGACGTCGAGGCCTTCGGCGTCCACCGGCACCTTCGTGACCCGGGCACCGTGGGCGGTGAAGAGCCGTTCGGCCGGGGGATAGCCGGGGTCTTCGACGGCGACCCGCGTGCCGGGTTCGATCAGGACTCGGCCGATGAGGTCGAGTGCCTGCTGCGCTCCCTGGGTGACCACCAGGTCCTCGCCGCCTGCCCATACCGATCGGGCGGCGCCGACGTGCCGGGCGATCGCCACCCGCAGTGCTTCGAGGCCGGCCGGGTCGGTATACCCCGACGGTGTCAGCAGAGACGGCCGCAAAGCCTGGCTGACCAGCCGTCGCCAGGTTCGCAGAGGGAACAGGGCCGGATCCGGGGCACCGACGCGGAAGTCGAACGCGGGGGCCGGCCGATCCTCGTCCAGCGGCGCCGGAAGGGAACGCCAGCGGGCGGTCGGCCGTACTCCACCCGCGGGGGCGGCACGCCGTGTTCGCGCCACGGGTTCCTCGCTCACGAACGTCCCGCGTCCGACGTGGCCGCTGAGGAACCCTTCCGCGGTGAGCCGTTCGTAGGCGACCGCGACGGTGTTGCGCGAGACGTCGAGTTCGCGGGCCAGTTCCCTGGTCGGCGGCAGGCGCTCCCCGGCTCGCAAGCGCCCGTCGAGGATGCCGTCGCGGAGCTGGCGGTAGATCCGCGCGGCCAGGTCGCTGTGCCCGTCGAGGCTGATGTGGAACGGCACGGTCCGAGCCTATATTGGCCCATCGAGGATGGCGGATATTGGCACTGGAAGTGGCCAATCCGGCCCCATAACTTGCGTTCATGAAGCGACTGACCTCGGCCCAGCTGATCAGCTCCGTCGGCGACGGTGCCTACTACGTCAGCTCGGCCCTCTACTTCACGCTCGTCGTCGGGCTTTCACCCGCGCAGGTGGGCATCGGCCTCACGGCGGGCTGGGCGGTCGGCTCGGTGGCCGGGGTCGCACTGGGGCAGGTGGCGGACCGCCGCGGGCCCAAGGGCACGGCCGTCCTCCTGGCGCTGGGCACGGCCGCGTCGGTGACGGCGTTCCTCTTTGTCGGCTCCGTCTTCACGTTCGTGATCGCGGCCTGCGTCTACGCCTGTTTTCACTGCGGTCTCGGCGCGGCGAGGCAGGCGTTGCTCGCCGGCTTGATCGACCCCGCCGAGCGCACGACGTTCCGTGCCCGGTTGCAGGCGCTTTCCAACGCGGGGATCGCGATCGGCGCGGCGCTCGGCGGCATCGCGCTGGCGCTGGGGACGCGAGAGGCATTCCTGACCGTCTTCGTCCTCGATGCGCTGGCCTTCGTCGCCGCGGCTCTCGTGCTACGCAAGGTGCCTGCGGTGGCTCCGCTACCGGCGCGGGAGGGAGAGCCGTCCGTGGCCGTTCTCCGTGATCGCCCCTACGCGTTGTTGGCGCTGCTCAACATGGTCATGGTGCTCTACATGCCGCTGTTCAGCCTGGTCCTGCCGCTGTGGATCTCGACCAGGACGGCGGCGCCGAGCTGGCTGGTCTCGGCGATGCTGGTGCTCAACACGGCGAGCGTGGTGGTCTTCCAGGTGCGCGTGGCGCGGGGCGTGACCGGTCTGCGTGGCGCCTCCCGCTACGCCCGTTACGCGGGACTGCTGCTCTTCTCCTCTTGCCTGGTCTTCTCGTTCTCCGCCATGGGCGAATCCGCGTGGGCGGCGGCGCTGGTCCTGCTTCTGGGGGCCGCGCTGCAGGTGCTGGGGGAGATGGCGCAGGCGGCGGGTTCATGGGAGATCGCCTTCGGTCTCGCTCCCGAAGGCAAACAAGGCCAGTATCAAGGGTTTTTCGGCGCAGGGACGGCCATCGCCCGCATGCTCGGCCCGGTGCTGCTGACCGGGCTGATCCTTGTCGGTGGCACGGCGGGCTGGGTGGTGCTGGGTGGGTTGTTCCTGGTATCGGGCATGCTCACCGGCCCGGCCGTCCGCTGGGCGGAGCGGAAGCCGCGACCCGGGTTCGCGGTCAGTCCTCCAGTGCTCGCCGGAAGTGATCGGCCAGCGCGAGTCCCGCGGCTTCTTCCCCGGTGTGCCAAGTGAAAGCGTCGTGTTCCTCGGGATCGAGCACGACTTCGCCCGCGGTCTCTTCGGAGAGCGCGTACACCGTGGCGTGGATGCGCATCGGCCTGCCCGCGACGTCGTCCCAGCTGTGGGTGCCGCGCTCGCCGGTCACGCGGACGGTCAGCCCGGTCTCCTCGGCGAACTCGCGGACCACGGTCTCGTCGGGCCGCTCGCCCGGCTCGACGGTCCCGCCCGGCAGTTCCCAGCGGCCGCCGAGGAAGGACCCCGGCCGCCGCCGGATGAACAGGATCTTCCCGTCGCGGATGAGCCTGCCGTAGGCCAAGTACTTGTCCGTCACGAGCGCATCTTCCCGTACCGGAGATGCGCTCTCGATCGAGGACCGAACCTGTCCGCAATGCCTCGTAACGTGGGCTTCATGGAAAACACCGAGATCCGCCCTTTCCGCCTCGACATCCCGCAGGAGCAGTTGGACGAGCTGCACGCGAAGCTCGACAGCGCGCGTTGGCCCGCTCCGCTGCCCGGCGACGGCTGGGACACCGGAGTGCCGGTGGCGTGGCTGCGCGGGCTCGCCGAATACTGGCGTGACGGTTACGACTGGCGTGCCGCCGAACGGGAGATCAACCGTCATCCGCAGTTCACCACGGTCATCGACGGACAGCGGATCCACTTCCTGCACGTCCGTTCGCCCGAAGCCGGCGCGACGCCGCTGATCCTCACGCACGGCTGGCCGGGTTCGGTGGTGGAGTTCCTCGACGTCATCGGCCCGCTCACGGACCCGAAGGCGCACGGCGGCGACCCGGCGGACGCGTTCCACCTCGTGATCCCGTCGCTGCCCGGCTTCGGCTTTTCGGGCCCTGTCTCGGACTCCGGCTGGACCATGCCGCGCATCGGCCGGGCGTGGGCGGAGCTGATGCGACGGCTCGGGTACGAACGCTACGGTGTGCAGGGCGGCGACCTCGGCGCTTCCGTGTCACCCGAGGTGGCCAGGTCCGCGCCGGACAAAGTGATCGGTGTGCACGTCAACGGCGGGCTGACCCCGATGCCGCCGATGTCGTTGTCGGAGGAGGAACTCGCTTCACTCACCGACGTCGAACGCGATCGCGTCGAGCGGATCGGCGCGTTCATGCAGGAGGAGTTCGGCTATATCGCGATCCAGTCGACGCGGCCGCAGACGCTCGGCTACGGACTCGTGGACTCCCCGGTCGCGCAGCTGGCCTGGATCATGGACAAGTTCCGTGAGTGGACACATCCGCGCCCGGCCTTGCCGGAAGAGATCATCGACAAGGACCGGTTGCTGACCAACGTGATGTTCACCTGGCTCACCGGCACGGCGGCTTCGTCCGCGTACGTCGGCTACGCGCAGGCGGAAACCTGGGGAGCCGTCGAGAAGAACTCCGGCGTGCCGACGGCGGCGCTGATCTTCGCGCACGACGTCGGTATCCGGCGGTATTCGGAGGACGCCCACACGATCGTGCGGTGGACCGACGTCGATCGCGGCGGGCACTTCGCGGCGTTGGAAGAGCCCGAGATCCTGGTTTCGGACGTGCGGGAGTTCTTCCGCTCCCTCAAATGACGAGGGCGGCCGTTTCCCCGAGGAAGCGGCCGTAATCGTCCACTTCGGACTCCAATCCGGTGATGACGGCCCGCGGGAGCGTGGCGAAGGGCTCCACGGCGACCTTCGTCAGCTTCGCGGTCCGCTTGGTGTGCCACGTTCCGGCGATCCGGCCGTCGATCAGCACGGTCGGTGCGATCATCCCGCCGCCGGAGTTGACACGTTTCGCCCCGGCCGGGTCGAGGAGCAGATCGCGGTCGCGGTAGCCCAGCAGGTACGTGTCGAAGGCGCCGAGCAGGCGCGGGGGACACGGGGGAGCGGACAGCTCGGTCTCCGCGAGGGTGAAGCCCTTGCCGACGGGAACGGGGTCCAGCGCGCTGAAAGCCTTGCGGCAGAGGCCGGTCGGGAGCCCGGACCAGGTGCTGAAGTCCTCGGCGGTCGCGACGCCATAGGCGGTCAGGTAGCGGTGGGCGAGTTCCGTATGCGGTTCGTCCGGCGTGCGGCTCTCGGTGACCCATTCGTCGAGGAGCACGTACGTCGGCTCCGTTCCGGCGTCGTGTCCTCGGCACAGCAGCCCGCGGTTGGCCGCGTACGCCAGGAGATGGGCGGGTGCCTGCGACTTCGCGCCGAGCGCGATGCCCTCGTCGGCCAAGCCGTCGAGGATCTCTTGCCGAGTGAGTGCCTTGCCCGGCAAGAGTTCCTGGAGTTTCCCGAGCGCGCGTTCGCAGAGCTCGTCGGTGAGGTCCAGTTGCCTGCGCCGTCCTTGCCCCGCCTGTGCGTTGCGCGGGCCGAACAGCCGGTTCAGCCAGCGGAGATCCGCCGTCGGCACGAGATGGAGCGTCTTGCGCATCAGCCAGGTGCGCGTGACCGCGCGTGACCCGTCGACGTCCGGAGCGGTCAGACCCCGGCTACGAGCCCGGATGGCGAGGCGAGCGGCGGGCGTCGACTGCGCCTGGACCGCGGCGACGGAGCCGACCACGGTGAGTACGTCCGTGGCCGGCACGGTCAGCAGCTGCGCGTGGGCGCGGACGGCACGGAGGTCATCGTCGGAAAGCGTCACCCGTTGACGATCTCATGGGCGTGCGCCGGTTCGGTGTGCGTGACCCCGGAAACCCCACCGTCCGGCGGCGCGCGGAATCCGGCTACGGTGGAGCCGTGACCCAGTCCTGGTACCCGGCCGCCCTGCGGTGGCTGTTGTTGTGCGTGGTGGCGCTGGGTCTGGTGGGTATGCACCACGTCGTCGCCGACTCCGGCCACGACGCGGGGCACTCCTCCGTCGCGATGGCGGATCCGTGTTGCGCGGACACGTCTTCGCACGACGACGGTGGACACAGTGGACTGCACCTGTGTCTCGCGGTACTCGCCGCGGCCGTGCTGCTGATCGTCTCCTGGCTGCTCATCCGGAATGGACGGACGGTGGCGACCTGGAAGTCGCGCCCGCGCGGCGGTTCGGCGTCGGGCCGTGATCCGCCTCGCTGGAGACCGGTGCCCGAAAGATTGTCGCTTCTTTGCGTGTTGCGGGTGTGACAGGCGGGTTCGTCCCGCCCTGCCCGAAACCGATTCAGAGGAAGAACCATGACCAGCAGGAAACTGGTCGGGGCCGCGCTCGCCGCCCTGGCCTCCTTCGCCGTGCTCACCGGCTGTGCCAGCTCCGACACCGCTTCCACCGGACACCACACGTCCACGGTGAAGGCGCCGGATCCTCGGCAGGCAGACCACAACCAGGCCGATGTCACGTTCGCGCAGGGGATGATCCCGCACCACGAACAGGCGCTCGAGATGGCGAAGCTCGTCGACGGCCGCACTCGCAACGCGAAGGTCGTCGACCTGGCCGCAAGGATCCAGAAGGCGCAGGATCCGGAGATCCAGCAGCTGAACGGATTGCTGAAGGGCTGGGGAGTGGCGCCGTCGGGCGAGCACTCCGGCCACGGCTCGGCGTCCGGCATGATGACCGAGGGTGATATGGAGAAACTCGGCAAAGCCAAGGACGCGGCGTTCGACAAGCAGTGGCTCGAGATGATGGTCAAACATCACGAAGGCGCGCTCGAGATGGCGAAGACTGCTTTGCAGCAGGGCAGCAACGCCGAGGTGAAGGCGTTGGCGCAGAAGGTGATCGACGGTCAGCAGGCCGAGATCACCGAGATGCGCGCGCTGCTCGGCTGAGCCGGGACGGTGGCGCGGACCGGATCATCCGGCCCGCGCCACCGCCTCCCGGAAATGCGCGCACTGGGTGAAGTCGTCGTGCTCGCACCCGAGCGCGCAGTCGACGATCGCGAGCGAGGCCTGCGCGGCCGCGATACGTTGCTCCAGTTCTTTCTTGTGGCGCTTGAGGATCGCTTCGCGCTCGCTGGGCTCGCGGAACATCTCGCGGATGCCGTCGAGGCTCAGGCCCGCCTCCTTCGAGCGCAGGATGATCGCGATCCGGTAGAGGTCGTTGTCGTCGTACCGCCGCCGGTCGCCCGCCCGCGCCGGCTTGAGGAGGCCGACGGACTCCCAATGGCGCAAGACATGCGTCGCCAGGCCGAAGCGCTCCGCGACCTCGCCGACGCTCAAGGTGCTTGACTTCATGTCGACATTAAGCCGGACGATCTCCGGTATGTCCATGTTGAAGCGGCTCGACGCCGCCGATGCCCTGCCGGGAGCCGCCGAACTGCGGGCCCGGACCTACGAACTGCTCCGGC
The DNA here is from genome assembly GCF_042797905.1 of Amycolatopsis sp. NPDC057786. Classification (NCBI taxonomy): domain Bacteria; kingdom Bacillati; phylum Actinomycetota; class Actinomycetes; order Pseudonocardiales; family Pseudonocardiaceae; genus Amycolatopsis; species Amycolatopsis sp. NPDC057786. Next base: position 25,576 of record NZ_JBHVKW010000057.1, on the reverse strand, counting down.
TCGAACCCGGCTCCGCCGTGGTCGACGTCGGCTGCGGTGCCGGGCTGGCCGTATCCGAGATGTCGGCGCTGGGTTACCGCGCTGTCGGTGTCGACCTTTCGGCCGAAATGGTGGAAGAGGCCAGGCGGCGCTCGCCCGGCCGCGATTTCCTGATCGGGGACGCTTACGCCTTGCCTGTCGATGGTGGTTTCGCGGGCTATCGGGCGGACAAGGTGTTCCATGAACTCGCGGAGCCCGAGGCCGCCCTCGCGGAAGCTCGACGGGTTCTGGTCCCTGGTGGGCGGATCGTGTTGTCCGGTCCTGACTGGGAGGCGCTGGTGATCGATTCCTCTTATCCGGCGCTGACGCGGGAAATCGTGCGAGCGCGGGCTTCGGTGATCACCGCACCTCGGATCGCGCGCGGGTTCCGGCGGCTGCTCGACGCGAGCGGATTCCGCGAGGTGTCGGTCGAAGGCGTCGTCGGTTTCCTTGGCGGGCAGTCGTTTCTTCGCGGGCTGGCGGAGGTGGCGGTTCGGGTCGGGGCGATTTCCTCGGAGGAAGGGGAGCTCTGGCTGGCGGATCAGGTCGGCGAGGTCGCCGTGCCGCAGTTCTTGGCTTCCGGGGTGATGTGAGCCGGAGTCGTTGTGACGTAAGGGAATTATCGTGGGTTCGGAAATTGTCGGTGGTCGGTTGTAGCTTCTGGGTGTGGATACACGCAATGCCACTGTGGCGCTACTCAAGGAAATCATTGCTTCTGACGTGTTGAGGGAGGTCAATGCCGAGCTGGATTCGTTGGAGGACAAGGATGCTGTCGACGCTGCCGTGGCGGCGTCGGAAGGGATCGCACGATTGGAGGCGGGCCGGTTCCGCGCGTTGGCGCAGCTGAACCGGCATCGTGGCGGCGCGGCGAGTGTGGTGCAGGAGGTCGCGTTCGCTTTGTCCGTTGTAGGCGGTCACGCTGCTGGTCTGGTGTCGACGGCGGCGGCGTTGACGACCCGGCTGCCCCGGACGCTGGGACTGCTGGACCGGGGGGAGGTGGGCGGCTATGGGGCGATGAAAGTCGCGACCGCCACGGCGTGGTTGTCCGACGAGGACGCCCGCGCGGTGGACGCGGTCCTGGAGGACCGCCTGCCGGGCCGAAACGCCGACCAGATCCGGAAGGCGGCGAGCCACGCGGCGATCATGGCCGACCGGGACGGCGCCGCCCGGCGGGCGGAGCGGCACCGGGCGGGGCGTCGGTTGTCGCTCCGGCACGGTGAGACCGGGGTCGCCTCGATCGAGGTCGAGGACGGTCCGGTGGAGAAGGTCGCCGCCGCCTACACCCGGATCGACCGCGAAGCACGCGCCCTCAAAACCGGCGGTGAGACCCGCACGTTGGATCAGCTGCGCGCCGATGTCGCCCTCGACCTCCTGCTGGGCAGCCAAGGCGGGAAGGCTGAGCGGTCCGAGGTGTTCCTCTACATGGACCTCGACACCTACCTGGGCGTGAACGAGGACCGGCCGAGCTGGCCGGTCACGGGCATATCCCAGGGTCGCTGGCCCGGGAGATCGCGTCGGGGCCGGACACGGTGTTGCGGCGGATCATCACCGACCCACTCTCCGGGCAGGTTCTGGATTTGGGGCGGGGCCGGTATCGGCCGACGGCGGGGCTGGGTGAGTTCGTGCGGGTGCGGGACCGGGAATGCCGAAGACCCGGCTGCCACCGCGTCGCCCAGGCCTGCGACCTCGACCATGCGGTGCCGTGGCAGCACGGCGGTCACACCACCGATACCGAGTTGGTGGATCTGTGCCGCCGCGATCACCGTTTGAAAGACGAACCCGGCTGGATCTATCGGCTGGCTTCGGATGGCACCCTCACCATCACCACACCCACCGGACAGAGCTACGACAGCTCGCCACCACCCCTGCACGAACCCCGCACCGACCAACCACCGTTCTGAGACCGTCGCCGAAAACCGACCACGGCACCCGGGGTGCGTTGCCGGAATTCGACTACAGGGCTGTTCTGTGGGGATGTTGCCCCCACGTGGCCCTACGCGAGGGCCTCTCGTTCGCCGAATTCGGGTGATCCGCCGCCACGTTGCCGAAATACGGCGACGGCGAGAGCGCGGACAGGACTCCGTGCGGATAGGTGCTACGGCTACCCGCGACGCTGCGACGATCAGCCTGGGCTTCCAGCTGGGGAGTCGCTGCGATCGCTTGCTGCCGGATTTCGGCCACAGCCTGCTCGTGCGGTGGGTTCCCACGCAGGTGTGCGGAACACCGCGGAACCGGGCAACGCCAATGCCAACCACGCAGAGTCACGCAAAGGGTTCCTCACACCACGTCCACTAGGCAGGGCTACGACAGCACCCCGCCGCCACTACACGAACCCCGCACCGACGAACCACCGTTCTGAAACCGTCGCCGAAAAACGGCCACGGTGCCCGGGGATGCGTTGCCGGAATCCGACTGTAGGGGGCTGTTCTGTGGGGATGATGCACCCACCTGGTCCTGCGTGAGTCCGTGCTACGGCTACCCGCGACGCTGCGACGGTCAGCCCGGCTTCCAGCTGAGAAGTCGCTGCGACGCTTGCCTCTGAAATCCGGCCACAGCCGTGCGGTGGGTTCCCACGCAGGTTTGCGGAACACCGCGGAACCGGGCAACGCCAATGTCAACCACAGTCGTCCCCAAGTCTCGCCAAACCGCCTATCTCACAACAGAATTCCGAACAGGCGTCACGTCGATCTTCGGAACATAGTCACGCGAAGGCTTCCTCACATCGTGCCTACCAGCAGGTCTACGACAGCACTGCAGGTGCGTCGCGCCGAGGAACCACCGTTTTGAGTCCGTCGCCAAAAGCTGGCAACGGTGCCCAGGGCTGGGCTAGTTGCCGGAATACGGCCACGGCTCGATCGCAAGGACACCCGTCCCCCACCCACCAAACCGCCTATCTCACAACGGAATCCCGAACAGGCGTCACGCCGATCTTCAGAGCAGAGTCACGCGAAGAGCACCGTCCTGAACCATCGCCGAAAAGCGACCACGGCGCCCAGGTCCGGGTTCGTTGCCGAAATACGGCGAAATACGGCGAGATACGACGGCGGCCGGCGTGAGCGGGCCGCGAGCCTTCGGCGCACCCGCGTCGCACCACGGCCACCCAGTGAAGCGCCATAGCCGAAAGCTGGCAAAGCCTTACGGCATCAGGTATTCACGCGAGTGCCCAGCACCGACATGCCCAGCACCAGTTCGTTGGCCGGATCGCAACCGAGCAGATCCTCGACCAGTTCGTCGCGAAGCGCCGCGGTGAACGTGACGTTCAGTCCCAGCGCGGTCGCCATCAGGTACACGGTTTGGCTCAGGTGGCCGACGTCCATCAGCAGTACCCGATAGGTGCGGCTCACCGGGTACTTCCACTGGTTCCGCTCGATGACGCTGGTGTAGATCAGCAGCGCGCCGGCGTTCCGGGTCCACTGCTGGTCGCCGGCGAGCGCGGTGAGTTCGTCGTCGTCGATCTTGGCGTCCAGCGGGGTGAGGCGGTGCCCGAAACCGTCGTAGTGGTAGGCCCCCCGATCCAGGCCCTCGACGTTCCTGGCGTAGACGTACACCTCTGTCGGATGCCGGGCTCCGCCCGACGGGCTCGTCTTGAAGACATTCCCGGTGGCGGGGATGTCGGAATGCGTTTCCGGCCTCGTCGGCCGGGCCGCGGTGAGGAGCGCGCTCAAATCGCGCAGTGGCAAGGGTTCTTCGCCGAACTCGCGGACACTTCTGCGCTGGTTCAGCGCTTCGCCCAGCGCGATCGCGTTCAAAGGTTCCGGTGACGGTTCGGGCAGCGCCAGCGCGTCGTGCTCGCCTGAAGGCCTCACCGGAGAAGGCGGAGGACTGGCCTTCGCCTTCTCCAGCAAGGTTTTCGCCGTCATTTCGCTGGTCGTGAACTCGGTCTCCCGCAAGGAACGGGTGCCGAAGTGGAACGCCCTCGCGGACGTTCCCCACGGCCCCCAATCCCGAAGGATCTCCTCTTCCCGTTGTTGCCGGGAAGAACCTTTGACCACCAGCACGTCGTACCGGATCATCGCTCGCGCGATACGGACGAGTCTTTCCCCGATCTCGGGATTCTCGTCCGCGGTGCGGATCGATTCCGGTTCTCGCCAAGAACTGAACCAGCGCAGGACGCGTTCGGTTCCTTCGGCGAGTTTCAGCTGGCGATGGCCGAGGTGATCGTCCCAGACGACGTCACCATCGGACCAATAAAGCGTTCCGCACGAGGAAACCCTGACCAGCATCGAATGTCTTGTGCCCCAGTCCCCAGTAATACTTTCCGAATACGTCTGGTCATTCAGCGTCGCGAGCGGAAAGGAGGCCCGCCGTGCGGCGGCGGCTCGAACCCGCCCCAGGTGCTCTGTGCCTTGTACTCCGCTTCGAGCTCGTACAAGAACTCGTCGTCCTCTTCGTCGTGCATGCCGCCGATCCTCTCCGTGAGCGGTTACTCCGGTCAAGCGAATATACCTACGCCAACAGAGTACCGGAGCAGAACGGAGAATTACGCCGAGTGATCACTCAGGCGCTGTTTGAGTTCGCGAACCTCTGGCGACTCCGAAATGCCGAGATCGGTGTAGAGGCGCAATGCGAACCGGCGATGACGGTCCGCATTCGGTCGCTCACCGAGAATGTCGAACGCGAACGCCATCTCCTTGTGGGCGATGGGCAGCATGCTGCGATTCCCGGTCGATTCGAGCACTTCGACCGCGGTCGTCAACTGACTGACCGCGAGCGCGCCGTCACCGAGTCCGCGCGAATTGATACCGAGGGCGAGAAAGCATTCCGCCTCGAGATCGGGTGATTCGTTCTCCTGGGCGAGCCTCAGTGCCTGGTCGAGTTCCTCGGCGGCTTCGGGATAACGCCTGTTCTCGGTGTGGATCAGCCCGATCCGGTGCCGGGCGCGGGCTTCGATGAGGACACTGCCATGGGCATGGGCGGTCTCGCGGACCCAGCCGAGGTGCTCGATCGCCTCGTCCGACTCGCCCTTGAGCCAGTGGGTGACCCCCGAGTTGCCCCTGGCCCGGCACTGCATCCGGATGTCGCCGGTGGTCGCTGCCAGTTCGAACACCTCGTTGAACAGCCGGTTCGCCTCGGTGAACTCGTTGAGCCGCCACAGGGTCAGCGCGTACATGTGCAGGGCCTGATACTCGAGGACCACGTTCCCGGTGACCCGCGCCGCGGACAGCGCGAGGGTCTCCAGCTCCCTGGCCTGCCGGTAGTAGCCGCGGTTGTCGAAGTAGCGCCACACCGCCGAACAGAAGGGCACGAGGTCGGAGTACTGCTGGTGGTTGTTCATCGCGACGGCCACCGGCAGCACGTTCTGCCATTGCGCGTCCATCCAGTGCGCCGCCTGGTCGTAGTCCGCGAAGGACTGTCCGAACTCGCTCTTCGGGACCTCGAGGCCGCCCGGCTCGTCTTCGGAGTCCGGGTCGATGAACTCCATCGCGGCCGCGACGGTGCTGCGGTAGTAGTCGAACAGCCGCCGCATCATCGCCTCGCGCTGGTGCTCGGGCTCCTCGGCGAGCAGGAGCTCACGGCCGTAGCTGCGGAGCAGGTCGTGCATCTCGTACCGGTCCATCGACGGCTGGCGCAGCAGATTCACGTCGACGAGGCGTTCGGCGAGGCGACGGGCCTCACCGAGGTTCACTTCCGCCAAGGCCGCCGTCGAGTGGAGATCGAAAGCGGCACCGGGGTGATGGCTCAGCCGGCGGAACACCCGGCGCTCGGTCTCGGTCAAGTTCAGATAGGACACCCGGAACGCGCCCGCGACGTCGCGTTCCCCGGCGGTGAGCTCGCCGAACCGGTTCCGTTCGTCGCGCAGCTGCCTGGCGACGAAGTCGAGGGTCCACGACGCCCGCGCGCGCAACCTGCTCGCCGTGACGGCCAGTGCGAGCGGGAGATCGCCGCACAGGCTCGCGACCTGGTCGGCCGCGTCCGGGGACTCCCTCCTCAACCGCGAGGGCCCGACGATCCGGCCGAGCAGTTCCACGGCATCGGCCCGGCTGAACGGTTCCAGCGAGAGCAGTTCGGCGCCGTCGAGGTCCACGAGCCGGGTGCGGCTCGTGATCAGCACACAACAGCTCGCCGAGCCGGGTAGCAGCGGGTTCACCTGCGCCGCCCCGATGGCGTTGTCCAGCACCAGAAGCACGCGTTTGCCGGCGAGGCAGCTCCGGAAGAGCGCCGCGCGCTGTTCGGTCCCGGTGGGGATGTCCGAACCCTGGATGCCGAGCGACCGCAGCAGCGCCTCGAGCGCGGCGCCCGGGTCGACCGGGTCGCCGGCGGGCGAGAACCCTTCGAGGTTCACGAAGAGCTGCCCGTCGGGGAACAGCGGCGCGAGGCGGTGTGCGGCGTGGACGGCGAGCGCGGTCTTGCCGACGCCGGGCATGCCGTCGATCGCGATCAGCCTCGGCCCCGCCGAGGAGCCCGCCTGGCCGATCTCGAGGACGGTCCGCAGTTCCGCGGCACGACCACCGAACGCGGGGAGGTCCGCGGGAAGCTGCGCGGGGCGGGGGAACAGCGCCTTCTGCGCGTCCGCGTCCTCGCGACGTCCACTGGTGTCCATTCCGGCCCGGAGCCCGCCGACGCCGTACCGGACGAGGCCGCCGTCCGTCATCAGCTCGGCGTCGGCGCGAAGGATCTGCTGGTGGAGCGCGCTCAGTTCGGCGCTCGGGTCGACGCCGAGCTCCTCGGCGAGCGCGATCCTGGTCCGGTCGAACGTCCGGAGCGCGTCGGCGCCGCGGCCCGCCCGGTAGAGCGCCAGCATGGTGAGGCACTGCAGGGTCTCGCGTGTGGGATGCCAGGCGGCGAGGTCGAAGGCCTCGCGAGCCGCCGCTTCGGTTTCGCCGAGCCGGAGCCTGGCGCCGATCAGGAGCTCGCAGGCGGCCAGGCGTTCTTCGTCGAGCCGTCGCGCGGTCTGCTCGATGGCGTCGCCTTCGAGACCGTCGAACGCCGGGCCGCGCCAGAGCGAGAGCGCGTCCGCCAGTTTGGCGGCCGCCTGGGAGATCAGTCCGGCCGACAGGAGCTCGGCGCCCTGGTTGTAGTCCGCTTCGAAGCGGACCGAGTCGAGCGAGGCGCTGCTGATGACGACGCGGTACGCCGAGCCGGTGGTGACCACGGCGGACCTGGCCACGCCGAGGTCGTGCCGCAGCCGCGCGATCGCGTTGCTGACCTGGCGGACCGCGGTTTTCGGCGGATTCTCCGGCCACATCGTGCCGATCAGGTACGACACCGGGACCAGCCTGCCCGCGTTGATCAGCAGGGCGGCGAGGAGGCGCTGTTCACGGCGTCCGCCCAGCCGGACGGGGACACCGTCGACTTCGGCTTCGAGCGGGCCGAGAACGGAAAAGCTGAGCTGGGAGGGCCGGCCGGTGGGCGATCCCGCCGAATCGGGTAAACGATCAGCGGTCATATGCGACTATGTCGTCCGAGGCCGTGACCGTGCTCACGCACTACCTCCAGTCCGTTCGCCGGCTGACCGGCACCCTAACCCACCGCTTCGGCCTCCAGCCAGATCGGCGCTGGCCACGCACTACGGCATTCGGCCTAACCGGCGCGCGCGGGCCTGCCCTGAAACCGGTTCGATTCTACGCCCGGCCGCCCCTGAACTGCGCGGATGCCCGGCGGTGGAGTGCCGATGTAATTCCGATGCAGGGCCTTGGAAAGCTGAAGACATCAGCTGGCGGGTCGGCGCGACGGGGCAGCGTGCCGAACCGTGTGTAGGGGCTCCGCGGCGGTTGGCCTTCGTACTGGGGGTGGCCAACCGCCCTGGTAGCCCTTTTTCCTGTCACAGGTTGCTCCCAGCAAAGCGCGGCACACTGGACCGAAGAGGAGTGTGCCGCCATGAGTGCTCTAGGTGATCTGCTGGGCTTCCTGCTCACCCTGTTCCTGATCGTGCTCATCGTCCGGATGGTGCTCGACTGGGTCGTCAACCTCGCCACCCGTCCACCCGGCTGGGCCTTCCGCGCCCGCGGGATCGCCCATCGGCTGACCGAACCCGTGCTGGCGCCGGTCCGCCGCGTGGTGCGCCCGGTGCGGGCCGGCGGGGTCGCGTTCGATCTCGCCTTCACCCTCGTGTTCCTCGGGGTCGTTCTCCTGCAGTCGCTCGCGTTCAGCCTCTGACCAGGTGTGATCCGCCGCGATTCCGGGTACCAGCCCGCTGGAGGAGAGGAGGGTGCCCATGCGTCCGGTCTGGAGCGGTTCGCTTTCGCTCGGTCTGGTGACGGTGCCGGTCCGGCTGTACAGCGCGGTCGAGGACCATACGGTGCACTTCCGCCAGTTCCAGCGCGGAACCGAGGACCGCATCCGGTACCGGCGGGTGAACGAGCGCACCGGCAAGGAAGTCGGCTACGAAGACATCGTCAAGGGTTACGAACTCGACAACGGCGAGTACGTGGTCGTCGAACCCGAGGAGCTCGACGAAATCGCCCCCGGCCGGTCGAAGTCGCTCGACATCGAGAGCTTCGTCGCGCTGGACGAGATCGACCCGATGTTCTTCGACAAGACGTATTGGCTCGCTCCCGCGAAGGACGAGTTCGAGCGTCCGTACGCGTTGCTGCTCGAGGCGATGGGCTCGTCGGGCAAGGCCGGGATCGCCAAGTTCGTCATGCGCGGCCGCGAGTACCTGGCGCTCGTCCGCTCCGGGGACGGCGTGATGGTGCTCAACACCCTGCACTTCGCCGCCGACCTGCGGGATCCCGCCGAGCAGCTGCCGGACATGCCGGGCAAGGCGAAGGCGCGCGGCAAGGAACTCGACATGGCCGTCAGCCTGATCGACGCGATGAGCGACGACTGGCGGCCCGAGGACTACCGCGACACCTACACCGACCGCGTGCGCGAGCTGATCCAGGCCAAGAAGAAGGGCGACACCATCACGCCCGCGACCGAACCGGGTGAGCCGACGAAGGTCGTCGACCTGTTCGAGGCCCTTTCGAAGAGCGTGGAGAGTGGGAAGGCCAAGAAGAAGTCCGGGGCGAAGAAGCAGCCGGCGAAGAAGACCTCTGCGAAAAAGGACCTGTCCTCGCTGTCGAAGGCGGACCTGGACAAGCTGGCACGGGAGCGCAACATCAAGGGACGGTCGAAGATGACCCGCGCCGGCCTGGAGAAGGCGCTCAAGGCCTCGTGACGACTCCGGCCGTCGCCAGCTCGCCCGCGATGGCCTCGATCAGCAGCCGCACGTCCTCGGCCGCCGTCGCGTGCAGGCCTTCGGAAACGATCAGCACGTCGGACGTCGTGGCCGAGACCGCGGAGTGCCCGCTCTGCCGGTTCGTCCACCGGCGCGCGTGGGCTTGACCGTCCTCGTCGGCGAAGATCACCTCGCCGGGGTTCGGCTGCTCGACCGTGCCGGCGAAGGTCACGTACTTCTCGTCGCCCCGCGCGTGGCGGACTTCCAGCGAGCCGCTGATCTTCGCGACGTCGAGCACCGCGACCGGGATGGCGTAGGCGACCGAAACCGCATTGCAGAGATCGATCACCGGGTGGATCCGGGGGAGTGTGCCTTCTTTCCGCAGCCTGCGCAGCAGTGACTCCGACGCGCAGCGGTACTGCGTCGGCTTCAGGCCCATCTTGGCGAACGCCCGCCGCCAGGCCTGGATCTCGGGGAATTCCGATTCGGGTCCGTCCGCGAGCCGCCGTGTCGCCCGCGCGAGGAACCTGTCGACGTCGACCGGCATTTCCGGGGTGATGCCGGTGGCCTGCAACGTGCCGACGGCGAGGGTGGGATGAGCGGCGCGGATTTCCGGGTGGTGCTGGAGTCGCATGCTGAACCTGTCTACTGGGTGGTGAACGCGAGTTTGGCGCCGAGCGCGGCGAAGGAACCGGCGAAGATCCGCCGGAGCCAGGTGAGCACGCGAGGCCGGGAAAGGACGTGGTGCCGCACGCCGGCGGCGAGGACGCCGTACACGCTGAACACCACGAAGGTCGCCAGCATGAACACCCCGCTCAGCAGCAGCATCCGAGGGATCGAACCGGGCTCGCCCGCCGGGACGAACTGCGGCAGGAACGCGAAGAAGAACAAGGTCAGCTTCGGGTTCAGGACGTTGATCAGCACGCCGGAGGTGATCGTCCGCAGGGTCGACGCGGGCTCGGGATCGCCGTCCACGACGATCGCTTCCCGGTCCTTCAGCGTCGCCCACGCCATGTAGAGCAGGTAGGCGACGCCGAGGTATTTGATGATCTCGAACGCGACCGCGCTCGCGTGCAGCAGCGCCGCGAGGCCGGTGATCGCGGCGATCATATGCGGGACGATGCCGAGAGTGCAGGCCGTCGCGGCGATGACGCTCGCGCGTCTGCCCCTGGCCAGTCCGGCGGACAGGGTGTAGACCACGCCGGTGCCGGGCGTGGCGACCACGACCAGCGTGGTGATCAGGAAGGCGATGCTCACGAGATCACTGTGCGCGCGTTTTGGTCCGACGGACAGAGCCAAAGCCGGTGGACTTCACAGGACCAAAGCCCGGCGTGAAGGGTTCACCGGATGGAGTGGCATGATGCACGCTCGCACGTCGACGAGGAAGGCCTTGGTTTGAGCGCGCGCACTTCCCAGATGGACGACCTCCGGCTGGTGGCACAACCGAATGCCGTGTTGTGCTCCGAGCTCTTCGTCCGTCTCATCTTGTCGGATTGGTCCTTGCGGCCGTTGCTCGATCAGGCGAAGACCGCCGCCGCCAGATTGGTGGGCACACTGGTCGACGCGGCCGATCCGAAGGAGCCGCCCTTCCTGACACTGCGCTTGCGCCTGCGGTCGGACGTGCTGGTCGTCGAGGTCGACCACGAGCTGGACGGGCTCCCCGTGCCGACGCCCGCGCCGGGTGAGCGGACCGGGGTGGCGCCGAGCGAGACCCGCGGCGTGACCTTCTGGTGCGAGCTGCCGCTGCCCGGCGGCCTGTCGGCCGGACAGGTCCAGCTGCCGAGGCGGGGCGATCGTCGCACCCTGGTGGACGAACCCGTCTCCGGCGAGCCCGTCGGCGCCGATCCCGAAGTCCTGGAACGGCTCTTGACCCGGTTGAGCGGCTGGTCCGGTTGATGACGACGAAGCGCGTCACCACACCGGTCCTGGAGATCGAATACGAGCACTCCGGTGAAGCGGGCGGGCCGCCGGTGATCCTGCTCCACGGCTTTCCGTACGACGTGCGGGCCTACGACGAGGTCGCCGCGCTCCTCGCGGCGGACGGAGCCTCCGTGTACGTCCCGTATCTCCGGGGGTTCGGTGGGACGCGCTTCCTCGACGAGGCGACACCCCGCTCCGGACAGCAGGCCGCCCTCGCACAGGACCTGCTCGAGTTCATGGACGCGCTGGAGCTGGAGAAGGCCGTCGTCGCGGGATACGACTGGGGCGGCCGCGCGGCGTGCATCGCGGCGGCGCTCCGGCCCGAGCGGGTGCGCGGACTGGTCTCGGTGGACGGTTACAACGTCCAGAATCTCGCCTACGCGGGGGAACCCGCGCCGCCGGAGTGGGAACGCACGTACTGGTACCAGTTTTATTTCCAGTCCGAGCGCGGCAGGCGCGGGCTGGCGGAGAACCGCGACGAGCTGTGCGCCTTGTTGTGGCGCACCTGGTCGCCGACCTGGACGGGCGCCGACGCGGCGTTCCCGGCCAGCGCCCCCAGCCTCCGCAACCCGGACTTCGTCGACGTCGTCATCCACTCCTACCGGCACCGATTCGGCCTGGCGGAAGGTGATCCGCGGTATCAGGCGCTCGAAGACCTGATCGCGAAGGAGCCGGCCATCACGGTGCCGACGGTGGTGCTGGAAAGCGGGGACGACGGCATCGGCGGCCCGAGCGCCGAGGGCGACCGCGAGTACTTCACCGGGCCGTACGAGCATCGGGTTCTGCCGGAGGTGGGGCACAACGTCCCGCAGGAAGCCCCTGAAGCGTTCGCGGCCGCTGTGGCGTCTCTGCTCGGGTGAGGACGATCACCCGTCCGTGCGCGTGACGATGCCTGATCTTCGTTTGTCCTTCGGACGTAAGGCGCTCGATCCGGAGGAGGACACGATGTCGTTGGGTGACAAGATCAGCAACAAGGCCGAGGAGTTCGGCGGCAAGGCCAAGGAGGCCGCCGGCGACGCCACCGGCAACGAGGAATTGCGCGCGGAAGGTCAGGCGGACCAGGCGAAGGCCGGTCTCAAGGGCGCGGTCGAAAACGTGAAGGACGCCGTGCGCGACGCCTTCAAGAAGTAAGGTTCCTGCCGGGCCGGGGCGGCGGATTTCCGCGCCCCGGCCCGTTTTCATTCGCGCAGGACCACCGGCAGGCTCGTGAGCCGCGTTCCCTGGATGCCACCGAGGAACGTCTGCCGGAGTTCGCCGTAGGGCACGGCCAGCCGGGCTTCGGGGAAGTCCGTGCGCAGAACCGCCGTGACCGCCCGCAGTTCGAGCTGCGCGAGCTGGGCGCCGACGCAGAAATGCGGGCCCGCTCCGAAAGTCAGGTCCGGGCCCGGTTTCCTGGCCGGGTCGGTGTTGATGCCCTGGATGTCGACGAGCACCGGCGCCCCGGCGGGGAGCCGGATCCCGGCGAGATCGACCTCCGACGTCGTGTACCGCCAGAGGGTGAACGGCGCGGGCGGATGCTCCCGGAGCGTTTCGCGGACGAGATCGTTCACGGAGGCGTTGTCCCCGTTCAGAAGCCGTGAGATCAGGAAGCCGATCGAGGCGTCGGTGGTCAGTTGCCCGGCGAAGATCAACGCGAACAGGTGATACCGCAGGTCCTCTTCGGACGTCTCGGGCGGAAGGTTGTCGCGGAGTTCCGTCGCGAGCCCGTTCCGGTTCGGGGCCAGCCCCGCGGCGGCGAGGTCCGCGATCGCGGCGATGGCCTTGCCCTGGGCGCCCGGCCCGGGGTCGGACATGCGGCGGCACGCGTCGACGGCGACGTCGAGCAGGTGGAGCGGGATGCCGAGCAGGTCGAGCAGCACGGTGAGCGGGAAACGGGTGGAGAACCCGTCCATGAGGTCGACCGGGCCGCCGTCGAGATCCGTCAGCAGTGTTCGCGCGATCCGGTGGATCCGCTCGGATTGCGCCTGGATCCGTTTGGCGCTCAGCAAAGGAGCGTGCGCTCGCCGCAAGAGCGCGTGCTCGGGGCCGTCCAATGTGGTGAGGGACGGCTGTTCGGCGGCGGTCTGTTCGAACCTCGTCCAGCCCTCGGGCGCGAGCGCGGGATCCTTCGCGAAACGTGGGTCCGCCAGGACCTCGCGGGCCATCTTTTCCGCGGTCACTATCCACGCGCTCCCGCCCTCGGGGGCGGCCACTTCGACGAGGGGGCCGGCGGCCCGCAGCGCGGGGCGGACAGGGTCGGGTTCGGTGATGCCGCGGGTCGTCGCGGCGAACGGATCGGGGAGCACTAGAACTCCTTCATGAGAAAGTATCTTCACAGTGAAGGTATATTCGAGGCCGGTAAGTTGTCAAAGCACGGATCCGAGGAGGGGCGATGGAGGACGACGTCGCGGCGCGAAGCGCGTCGCTGCTGGACGGCCTCCGGAGCTTCGGGGCGAACTACACCGAGTTCACCCGGCGTTTCGCGGATTGGCTCGGCCTGCACGCCACCGACGCCGCCGCGCTGGTGGAGATCCTCTACGCCGAAGACACCGGATCGCCGTTGTCCCCGGCCCGGCTCGGCGAACGTATCGCGCTGACCTCCGGCGCGACCACGAATCTGCTGAACCGGCTGGAAACCCTCGGCTACGTGGTGCGGACCAGGGAGAACAGCGACCGGCGGAGGGTGACCCTGCGCAGCGGCCCGGACATCCAGGGGCCCGCGCGTGAGTTCTTCGGCCCGTTCAGCGCCGGGCTCGCGGCGCTGGTGGCGGAGTATCCGGCGGAAGAGATCGAACGGTTCGAGGCCTTCCTGCGGCATCTGAAGTCCACTATGGACACCGTGCTCGAAGAACAGGGGTAGCCGGGACCAGTCCGATCCGCACTCGGCACCGAATCCCTCCCGGACGCCACGGAACCGCGTAGCCGGGCGTCGGGTGAGGTGGAGGCGGCTTGATGGTCGAGGGAGTGCGGGCGAGTCCGCGCGGAAGTGGCGGCACCGGAGCGGAGCCCGCCGAGGCGAGTTTGATGCAACGGGTCGCGGCAGGTGACGAACAGGCGTTCGCCGACCTGTACGACGTCGTGGCGGGACCGGTGTGGGGAGTGGTGAACAGGGTCGTCCGCAACGCCACGTTCGCCGAGGAGGTCACCCAAGAGGTCCTGGTGGAGGTGTGGCGGACGGCCGCCCGGTTCAAACCGGGCAAGGGGAGCACGCTGGCGTGGGTGCTCACGATCGCGCACCGGCGGGCGGTGGACCGGGTGCGTTCGCATCAGGCCGCGCTCGACCGGGACGATCGGGCGGGAAGGCTGGACTTCCGCCGCCCGTTCGACGAGGTCGCCGAGTCGACGATCGGCAACCTGGAGCAGCAACGGGTGCGCCAGTGCCTGTCCGCGCTGACCGAGCTGCAACGGGAATCGGTGGTGCTGGCCTACTACAACGGCTATACGTACCCGGAAGTCGCGGAAGTGCTCAAGACCGCGCCCGGCACGGTGAAGACCCGCATCCGCGACGGCCTGATCCGGTTGCGTGACTGCTTGGGGGTCGGGCAATGACGGCGGAGCTGCACACGCTGAGCGGGGCTTACGCCGTGGACGCCGTCCCGGCGGACGAGGCCGCGGCCTTCAAGCGGCACCTGCGGGGCTGCCCCGCGTGCGGCCAGGAGGTCCGGGAGCTGCGGGAGGCCGCCGCGCGTCTGGGGGCGGCGCTCGCCACCCCGCCACCGCCGAAGCTGCGGGAAGCGACGCTCACGGAGGTCGCCCACACCCGTCAGTGGCCTCCGCTGGTCGCCGTCGCGCGTCGAGGCGGGCCGTCGAAGACGCGGCTCGCCCTCTGGGGCGCCGCGGCGGCCGCCGTCGGAGCGCTCGTGTTCAGCTTGGTCACCACGACCACCGGGCCGGGGGCCGACCCCGCCCAGCAGCAGCTGGCCTCGGTGAACGCCGTGCTCACCGCGCCCGACGCCTCGACGGTCAAGGGCGCCGAGCCCAGGACCACCACGGTCGTGACCTCACGGAGCCAGGGCAAGGTCGTCGTACTGGCCGGCGACCTCCCGCCGTTGACGCCCGGCAAGGCGTATCAGGTCTGGCTCCTCGGGGTGAGCGGCGTGCATTCGGCCGGGCTGCTGGCGCCGGACGGTCCACATCGGACTCGTCCGCTCCTCGCGGACCTGCCGGGCGGGATCGACCGGGTCGGCATCACCGCGGAACCGGCCGGCGGCTCGCCAGCCCCGACCGTTCCGGCGGTGGTCATGGTGGACCTGGTCTAGCGGGTCACTGAATGCGGGATCCGGCCTTCGCGGAGAAACGGAACTCGATGGTCATCGGAAGCTCGGCGAGATCCAGCGCCTGGCGCAGACGCGGCAGGCCTTCGTCGGCGATCCGCTCGCGGATGGCGGCCAGGTCGCCGTCCTGTTCGGCGCTCAGCACCACGGCCAGCACCGGTGCGTCCTGAGATCCGCCGAGCGTCGCGTGCGCGGCGTGGACGCCGGGATAGGTCGCGACCTCCGAGGTGAACGGCTCCACCGCGGTGCTCGCGGCCAGCGCGGTCTGACCGGTGTCCTGGTCGAAGCGCCAGGTGTGGGACTTCGGTTTGCGGACGGGCTGCGCGATGAGCCAGCGCAGCGCCAGCAGCCCGGCGACCACCGCGCCTCCGGCGACGGCGTACCAGACCCATCCGGGTGGCATGGCGGTGCCGGGGACGAGCGTGGCGCCCGGATCGAGCAGCGGGATCCTGCCGAAATGGGTGCCGACGGCGAACCCGCCGGCGGCGAGCAACACGATCCCGGTCAGCACCAGCAGGGTGCGGTTCAGCCGGGCGGGACGGTTGAGGTCGGTCATGACGCGCTCCTGGTGGCCTTGACGCGGACCCGCACGGCCGGGACGGTGGCGGGACCGATCTGGGAGAGGCGGTGCTCGATGGCCGCGCGGACGGCGTCGGCGAGCCCCGCGGTGTTCGTCCGCCCGGTGGTGACCACCGAGACGATCTTGCTCCGTTTGACCTTCAGCTTCGCCGCCGAGACACCATCCACGGTGGACGCCGCGGTGCGCAGCGTCGACCGGTAGCTGCGCCGGGAGGCGCCGGAGTCCGTGCCGCCTCCGAGCGGCAGCACGGTGGGCCGCCCGGGGACGATCGCGGCCACGAGGAGCAGCAGGCCGAGCAGCGCGACCACGCCACCCGCGATCGCGGGAAGCGGATCACTCCACCGGGTGCCGTGGAGGGCGGACGCGACGGTGTCGTAGCTGATCCACGGTTTCTCGCCGATGATCGTCTGGACCGCGACGGTGGCCGCCAGTACGCATCCGGCGAGCACCACGAGGGCGACCAGCACGGCCGGGACACTGCGGCGGGGGCGCCGTTTCATCGGACCCTCCTCGTTTCGGTCTCCGTGGAATGCAGGGCGGTGACGGTGATGTCGACCCGCGTGACGGCCAGGCCCGAGAGTTCGCCCACGCGGCGGATCAGATGCTCTCGCGCGCTTTCGGTGGTGGCGCGCACGGAAAGCGGGTACTTCACCGAGAGCCGGACGTCCAAGGTGGCCGTCGAGCCGGTGACGTGCGCGCTCACCTTGGCGCCCTGGCCGGGGTCTTCACCGCCGACCGCGATCCCGAGCACCCGGGACGCGGCGCCGCCGACGCCGTCGAGTTCGGTGATCGCCCGTGCGGCGATCCGCTCGACGGCACCGTCGGCCACGGTCAGGGCGCCGCGCCCGTCCGTTGCGGGCGCGGCGGCGGTCATGGTCGTCATGGCGATCAGCCCCTGTCGCGGCCCGCCAGGGCCGAAAGGTCGAGCTTGCCGTCGAGGAACCGGCCGACCAGCAGGCCGAGGACGGCGAGCACGAGCACGACGAGGAAGGCGCCGAAGCCGCCGAACGCGCCGGCCACGCCGAGCACGAGACCGGTCAACAGGCCGAGATGGGTGGCGTTCATGAACGTTCTCCTTGCGATCGGGCGCGAACCGGCGCCGATGGTCACTGGACGCGGGTGGATTCGGTGCTTTCGTCGGTGTCGTCGTCGCCGGGGATGTGCACGTCGGACACGTTGATGTTGACCTCGACGACCTCGAGCCCGGTCATCTGCTCGACGGCGCCGATCACGTTGCGGCGCACCGATTTGGCGAGATCCGCGATCGCGACGCCGTATTCGACGACGATCTGCAGGTCGACCGCGGCCTGGCGCTCGCCGACCTCGACGGAGACGCCCTGGCCCGCGGACGCGGTGGCGCCGGGGATGCGCTCGCGCAGCGCGTTGAACGCGCGCACGGCGCCGCCGCCCAGCGCGTGGACACCGGTGATCTCGCGGGTCGCGAGGCCCGCGACCTTCTGCACGACGGTGTCGGCGATCGTGGTCACGCCCTGCGGAGAGACGAGCGCGCTGTTCTCGGCCGGGGCGGCGGAGTTCGAGTTCGGCTTGGCGGTGGTGGCGGTGTTCGTCATCGCGATCTCCTCGGGTTCGGATTTCGTTGCCTCGGTGGAAGTTCTTCGCTTCCACACTCCATAGACCCAGCCGCGCGAAGATCGTCACGACCCGATCGTGTGGTCTGGATCTCACCGATCGTGGGTATGCCTTTCGGCCTAGTCCCCCCGGCCGACGACGGTGCCGTCATTTCAGCCTGTCGAAGGTCGTGCGCGGAGCGGGCGGCGGGGTTGGATCGTCCGGTGTCCCGAAGGCAGGAGTTACGAGTGAGCTGGAAATGCGTGGTGCTGTCGGTCGCGCTGGTCGCCGGATGTACGGGAGGCCCGGCGTCCCAGGGAAGTCCCGCCCCGGTGACCAAAGTGGACGAACCGGAACGCGAGGCGGCGCTGACGTCGTTCTACCGGCAGACCCTGGACTGGCGTCCCTGCGACGATTTCCAGTGCGCGAAGCTGACGGTGCCCGTGAACTACCGGCTGCCGGACGGGCCGACGTTCACGCTGCCGGTCATCAAGGCCGCGGCGACCCGGCCGGGGCCGCTCGGCACGCTCGTCGCCGGCGCGGGCGGCCCCGGCCAGTCCGGCGTCGCCATGGTCAAGGACATCGCGGGTACGTGGCCCGCCGCGGTCCGGGAACGGTTCGACCTGGTCGGCTTCGATCCCCGCGGGATCGGCGGCAGCGAACCGCGGCTGCGCTGCGACACCGATGGCGAGCCCACCGCGAAGGCGCCCGAGGGGCTGCCGCTGATCGGGGCGGAGGTCCCGAGCACCCGGCAGTACACCGAGGCGTGCCTGCGGGGCACGGGGGAGAACGTGCTGCGGCACCTCGGCACCGACGACGTCGTCAGCGACCTCGACGTCCTTCGGGTGGTCACCGGCCAGGAGAAACTGAACTACCTCGGCTACTCCTACGGCACGCGGATCGGGCAGCTTTACGCCGACCGGTTCCCGAAGAAGATCCGCGCCATGGTGCTCGACGGCGTCGACAACACTTATCTCGATTGGCGGGCCGACACCGTCGAGCAGGCGAAGGGGGTGGAAGACACACTGCTCACCTACGCGAAGCAGTGCGCCACCAGGACGACCAAGCCTTGCCCCGGCCGGAATGAGACCGAAATCCTCGCCACCGTGGACCGGGTACTGGCAGAAGCGGACAGAGCGGGTGACGGAGATGCTCTCCGGCAGGAAATCTCCGCGAAGCTCACTTTCCCGTCGGAGTGGGCTGAACTGTCCGAAATCGTTCTCACCGCCGACGCTCCCGCCGAAGACTCGCCGGACGACCCCGCCGACGAGCCGGAGACCTCGAGCGACACGACCGACGCGCTCACCGTCGTCAACTGCCTCGATCGTGCCCATCCCACCGATCTGGCCGCTTATGAGGACGCCGCGCGCGAACTCCGCCGCGTTTCCCGGCTCTCGTCCGGCACGGAGGCGCTCGGCTGTGCTTTCCTGCCCACCGGGCCCGCCCCGTCGCGGACGATCCGTGCCGAGGGTGCGCCGCCCATCCTGCTCGTCGGGACCACGAAGGACGCCGCGACACCCTACGGCTGGGCGAAGCACCTGCTGGAGAGCCTCAAGTCGGCGGTGTTGTTGTCCAATGAGGACGTCGGCCACGCCGTCTTCGGCAGCGGATCGTCCTGTGTGGACGATGGGGTGAGCCGGTACCTGATCGAGTTGACGCTTCCCGCGGCCCCGGCCCGCTGCGCCACCGGTCCCGTGTGATGCTGGGATCGTGAAAAGGGTCGACCGGCGGTGGGGAACCGTGCTGGCAGAGGTGCTGCCGGCCGGATTCGTCGCGGGCGTGACGAGCTTTCTCGCCGATCTGCTGCCCGCGTGGGGCTGGCCGGAGGTGTTCTCCCCGTCGGCGCCGGCGCTGGCCGCGGTGATCGCCTGCGCCGCGGTGCTGACGCTGGTGCGCCGCCGGTTCACGGTGCTCGCGCTGCTCGTCGCGACGGTGTTGTTCGGGCTGTTCCCGGCGACGGGCGTCGCACTGGCGGTCGTCGCGCACACGGCGGGGACGCAGGGGCGGAAGTGGCCGCTGTTCGGTGTCGCGGCGCTGTCGCCCGCCGCGGTCGTGCTGCTCACCCAGCCCGCGTTCCGCTGGCAGTACGTCCTCGTGGTGATCGCGGTGTCGACGGTCTCCTGTCTCGTCCTGCCCGCGCTGGCCGGGGCGATGCAGGCGCAGCAGGCCAGGCTGGTGGTGGCGTTGCGCGATCGCGCCCGGCTGGAGGAACGCTCGCGCCTCGCCGAGGAGATGCACGACCAGCTCGGGCACCGGCTCAGCCTGATCACGATGTTCTCCGGCGCGCTGGAGGTCGCCGCCGAGGGCAAGGATCCCGAGCTGCGGCAGGCCGCCGGGCACGTCCGGTCGACGGCCAAGCTCGCGCTCGAAGAACTGCGGGAGTCCCTCGGCATCCTGCGGCCGGGCGGGGAACCGGCCGACCCGGTCGAAACCACCGATGCCGCCGGTTCCAGAGCGGATATCGCGGACCTGGTGGCCTCGTCGCGTGAGGCCGGCCTCGAGGTGGCGCTGGACTGGCGCGGGAACGATCTCGACGGCGTCCGGCCACCGGTTCGCCGGGCCGTGCACCGTGTGGTGCGCGAGGCGCTGACCAACGTGCACAAACACGCCGCCGGGGCGGCGGTCACCGTCGTCGTCGACCATGGCCCCGAGCTGGTGAAGGTCGCGGTGCGCAACAGCGCCGAGCGGGTCGATGCGGAGCGCCTGCCCGGCACCGGACGCGGGCTGACCGGCCTGCGCGAACGGGTCCGTCTGCTCGGTGGCGTGTTCTCGGCCGGGCCGGATCCGGAAGGCGGCTTCGCCGTCACGGCCGATCTGCCGCTGCGGGCGGACGCTCCTCTCACCGACGAGGCGGTCGAGGCGAGGCCGGGCCGCGTCCAGTCCGGACTGCTGCTGGCGACCGGTCTGGCCGCCGTCGCCGCGTTGCTGCTGACGACGCTGGCCTTCGTGCCGCCGCTCGCGCCGGCGGACAGCGAGGATCCCCTCGCCAGTGTCCGGATCGGGATGACCCCGGCGGAGGTGGAGGAGTGGTTTGGCCCGAACGAACCGTCGGCGCAGGTCGCCGCGCAGGGCCACGAGTCGCCGATACCCGAGGACACCTACTGCCTCTACGCGGCGGCCGCCGATCCGCCCGACGCCGAGACCGCCGCGATCTTCCGGTTCTGTTTCGGCGACGACGGGCTGGTGGAGAAGACCTGGTTCGAGGTCCCCGTACCGAAAGAGGAGCAATGATCCGGGTTCTGCTCGCCGATGACGAACCGCTGCTCCGCGCCGGCGCGCGGCTCCTGCTGGACCAGGCGGGTGACATCGAGGTCGTGGCCGAGGCCTCCGACGGCGCGGAGGCGATCGACGTCGTCCGGCGGATGACCGTGGACGTCGCGCTGATGGACATCAGGATGCCCAGGGTGGACGGGCTCGCCGCGGTGGAGGAGATCGCCCGCGAGGTGCGGGTCATCATGCTCACCACGTTCGGGGAAGAGGCCTACGTCGCCCGCGCCCTGCGCGCGGGAGCGGCCGGTTTCCTGCTCAAGGACACGGATCCCGCGCAGCTCATCCAAGCCGTGCGGTCCGCCGCGGCGGGTGAGGCGGTGCTGTCGCCCCGGATCGCGAAGCAGGTCATCGACCGGTTCCGCGACGCCGACGCGGCCGACGCCGACAGCGTCGCACGGGCAAGGCGGAGGCTCGACGCGCTGACCGCCCGCGAACTCGAAGTCCTGGTGCGGGTGGGGCGTGGGCTGGGCAACGCGGAGATCGCGAGTGAGCTGCGGCTTTCGAACGGCACCGTGAAGATCCACGTCAGCCGGATCCTCGCCAAGCTGGGCTGCGCGAACCGGGTCCAGGCCGCGATCCTCGCCCACGACGCGGGCATCCTGCGCGGCTGAGCGGGCCGCTGGCCTTCACGTGGCTTCTCTGTTAGGAAAGGTTCCTAACTAACTGGGAGGCGAGATGCGCGGACGTGGTCTGGCGGCGGCGACGGTTCTGGTGGTCCTGTGCGGTGGCTCGGCCGCTGTCGCGGACACGACGACCGCGCGCTCGGCACGCAACATCATCTACATCCAGGGCGACGGCCTCGGCCTCGGTCAGCGTGACCTGCTTCGCCTGGCGCTCAAGGGCAAGAACGGCAGGCTGGCGATGGACGGGCTCGCCGTCACCGGCCTCGTGCGGACGTCCTCGGCCGACCCCGACGAGATCGTCACCGACTCGGCCGCCGCTGCCACGGCTCTCGCGACCGGGCACAAGACGCGCAACGGCGCCGTCGGCGTGGACGCCGACGGGCGCCCGCTGGAGACGATCCTCGAACGGGCGAAACGGGCGGGGAAGTCGACCGGTCTGGTGACGACCGCGCAGGTGACCGGCGCGTCGCCCGCGGCCTTCGCGGCGCACGTCCCCAGCCGGGACTCGCAGAGCGACATCGCGAAGCAGTACATCGAGAACAGCCGCCCGGACGTTCTGCTCGGCGGTGGTGAGGACTGGTGGTATCCGAAGGGGAACCCCGGGCTATGGCCGGACAAACCGGGGGAGGAGAGCCGCAGCCCGTACGGCAACTTGGTCGAACGCGCGCAGCGAACGGGCTACACCTACGTGCGTGACGGCGACGAACTGCGGACCACGCGGGCGAGCCGGATCCTCGGCCTGTTCGCGAACGAGGACATGGTCGACTACGGCCCGGACGGCGTCGGGAAGTACGCGCCGCGGGTGCCGCTCCAGCAGATGGCGCGCAAGGCCCTGGACACCCTCTCCAAGAACCCGCGCGGCTTCTTTCTGTTCCTGGAAGAAGAAGGAACCGACGGGATGTCGCACGAGAACAACGCGCACGGCGTGATCGACGCCGGCCGCGCGCTCGACGCCACCGTCGCCGAGGTCATGCGGTTCGTCCGCGCGCATCCCGACACGCTGGTGATCATCGGCGGCGACCACGAGACCGGCGGACTGGCCATCGAGAACTACGACGCCTCCGACACCGGCCCCGACCAGGACGGGCCGTTCGACGTCCCGGGTTCGAAGCTCCGGTTCACTGTGGACTGGACGACCCACGACCACACCGGCTCCGACACCCCGGTCACCGCCGAAGGCCCCGGCTCCACCCGTTTGGGTGGCACGGTCGAGAACACCGACGTCCACCGGGTGATGCGGGCGGCAAGCGGCCTCTGAACCGGAAAAGGCCACCTCCGGCGACGGAGGTGGCCTTCACGGGCGCTTTGGTCAGCCGATGCTTTCGACGACTGCCTCGGCGACCGCCTTCATCGTGGTCCGGCGGTCCATCGCGGTGCGCTGTATCCAGCGGAACGCGTCCGGCTCGGTGAGCCCCTGACGGCTCATCAGCAACCCCTTGGCACGGTCGATGACCTTGCGGGTCTCGAGCCGGTCCGTGAGGCCCGCTACCTCGGACTCGAGCGCCTGGAGCTCGGCGAACCGGCTCACGGCCAGCTCGATGGCGGGCACCAGGTCACGCTTGGCGAACGGCTTGACCAAGTACGCCATCGTGCCCGCGTCCCTGGCCCGCTCGACGAGGTCGCGCTGACTGAACGCGGTCAGGATGACGACCGGCGCGATCCGGTCGCCGGTGATCTTGGAGGCGGCCTCGATACCGTCGAGCTTGGGCATCTTGACGTCGAGAATCACCAGGTCGGGCTTCAACTCGGTGGCCAGGTTGATGGCCTGCTCGCCATCCCCGGCCTCACCGACCACCTCATAACCCTCTTCACGGAGCATCTCGACGAGATCCAGACGGATGAGGGCCTCATCTTCGGCCACGAGCACCCGCCGCTGGGGTGCGGCGACGGCACCATTGGCCTCGGCAGCCTGCTCGGTCACCGGGGTCCTCCTGAAGGTCGTCGGGCAGTTCGGCTCGCGGTCTGTCCGCGAACCTGAAGCCTACCGGGAACGATCCAGACGGCTAGATGGCGTTCACCACGTCAGACGGTCGTCACACTCCGGGCCCGGCGAACGACGCGCTCCCGTGATCCCGTAAAGTTCACCGGGCACCGCCCCCGTAGCCCAACTGGCAGAGGCAACGGATTCAAAACCCGTCCAGTGTGAGTTCGAATCTCACCGGGGGCACCAACAGGAACCTCACAAGCCGAACCGGCGCGCTGCGCCGGGAGGTCTTGAGGGTTCATGGGTTCGGTGATCCTTTCCGCTACCTGAGCGATCTCCGGCAGCTTGTCTGCCGGAAGCTTGATCGTGATCGTCGCATGTTCGCCGTACGGTTCTGGCGCCTTTGCGAGGTTTGTCGCGAGATAGGGAAGCGCGTCGATCAGAGGCACTTCATCGGCTGTCATTCCCCGAGGCGTTGCAGAGTCCGCCTCGTCCAGGGCGGCGATCTTCGCCTGGAGTTGCTTCTCGTCCCTGGCTAGTTCGTTGTAGCTGCCGCGCAATGCGGCCGTAAAGGGATCGTCCGGGTCCCCTTGCTGCGCTTGCTTCAAGATCGATGCTTGCTTTCTGGCGTTCTCGGCGAGCTGTCGCTGGATCCGCGCTCGTTCTTCCTTGCGCCCGACTGTGGCGTTATCGTCGGCACCGACCAGATCGGCTTCGAGGACCGTGCGCCGGTCAGGACCGAACACGCGGTCGGCGAAGAATTTGGCGACGGCGTCCAGGAGGGCGTCTTCTCGAAGGTAGAGAGCGTTCTCGTGGTCGGTGAACCTGTCCGAGCGGCCGCGGTTGTTGTTGCTGGGCCTGCAGAGGTGGTACGCCCGGTCGTTCCGCGGTACACCGATCAAACGCCGGCCGCAACCAGGGAACAACCGCCCACGGAACAGATAGGTCCTGACGGCGGCTGGATGCGTGCTCGGTGTCTCTGCGCCGCGTGACCCCTGCTTGGTCTTCCAGCCCGCGTTGATCGCGTCGTACATCCACTTTGGGATCAACGGCTCGTGCACGGGGGCCGGTGACCAGATCCACTTGATCGGGTCGTTGTGCTTGCCTCGGCGCGATCGGGTCGCGCGACGATTGAAGACCTGGTAGCCGGTGTACTTGGGGTTCCGCAGGATGTCGTACACGCTTGATCTGCCCCAGACACCGCGTGCACGTCGCTTGCCCGGAGGTACGGGAGGCGGGTACTTGTCCAGGTCCGCGTTCAGCCGGTCGGCGATCGTGTCGGAGCCGAGGCGCTCGTAGTACCGCCACAAGGCGATCTGAGTGACTGTCTCGCCTTTGAGGTCGTCAGGTTCGAGTCGTGACTTCGTGTAGCCCTGGGCCGCCTTCGCTGGGTTCGGGTGTTTGAAGACTTTCGCTTTGTAGCCGTGGCACGGCTTGCCGATGTTCCAGCCTTCGCGTACGTGAGTGCAGAGACCGCCCCAGGACTGTTCGAGGGTGTTGAGGACCTCGTACTCGGCGACCGACTGGTTGATCCGGCGTTGCAGGATGCGTTGAGCTCGGCTGCCGGAGACGGTGATCGGCTCGTTCGAGGCGAACAGCGGCACGTCGTTTCGCTCGAGTTCGCGCTCGACCGACAGGCCTTCGAAGGCTCGTCGGGCGTCGCTCGAAAGGTTCGACGTAGCATTGAGCTCTTGGTCAGAGGACGACCCGGCGCTGGCCGGTGTCAGTTCACATAGCCGGCTTACTGAGGTCCTGGACAGCCGCAACTACGACCATCACGACGAAGTCCTGCACGCCTTGCTGCAGCGGGCCGCTATCGACGGCAACGGAGGAGCCGTTGTAGCGGAACTCGTACTGAACGCCATGGCGGCAGCCGTGCCCGGCATCGTCGCCAGGGTCATTCGCGCGAGCCGGGCCGCGGTCGGGACTTTCGGCGCTCGCCGTGGGGTGACCGGAGGTGGCGTCTCTCTGAACGAAACGAACGCCGATATCCAGGCCGCTGTGATCGGGCATCTGTGGGAGCAGATTCGTTGTTACCCCCTTCGTCGACGTCACCACGTCGCCGCCAACCTGGTCTTTGACACCCAACGGTCAGCTCTTCGAGCTCTCGTGTCGCCACCAGTCAAGCCGCCGCCGACGTCGTGAACATTGACGATGACGCGGTCTATTGCCCCTTGGCGGAGCCACAGACTGAAAAGGATGCTTCTGAACAGCTGTTGGAGCTGGGTGGATTCATGCGATCGTCGCAACGTGCTCCTGTTAGGACAGTAGCTTGTTGAGTCGTTCGGCTGGGGTGTCCCAGTTGAGGGTTTTGCGGGG